>JADLHS010000658.1 GCA_020848635.1 Limisphaerales bacterium | reverse complement strand
GATCAGGCCGCCGCCGCTTCTTCGGTATCGAGAAAACCTTGCAGATGCCGGACGCGGGTCGGATGGCGCAGTTTGCGCAGGGCTTTCGCTTCAATCTGGCGGATGCGTTCTCGCGTGACATTGTACATCTTGCCGATTTCTTCAAGGGTGCGTTCGTATCCATCAGTTAGGCCGAAGCGCATTTCGAGAATCTTGCGTTCACGCTCCGTGAGCGTGGTCAGAACGTCGCCAAGTTTTTCCTTCAACAGGCTGTAGCTCGTTACGTCCGAAGGGTTTTCGGCGCTCTTGTCCTCGATGAAATCCCCGACGCTGACGTCGCCATCGTCGCCGACGGGCGCGTGCAGGGACACGGGCTGTTGGGCCATCTTGAGCAGCGAGTTGATGCGGCTCACCGGCATGTGCATCTCATCAGCGACCTCCTCCGGCGTTGGTTCGCGGCCAAGTTCCTGGGTGAGTTGCTTCTGGGCACGCCAGAGTTTGTTCATGATCTCGATCATGTGAACCGGGATCCGGATGGTGCGCGCCTGATCGGCGATTGAGCGGGTGATCGCCTGACGAATCCACCAGATGGCATAGGTGGAGAACTTGTAGCCGCGGCGATATTCGAACTTCTCGACGCCTTTCATCAAACCGATGTTGCCTTCCTGAATCAAATCGAGGAACGACTGGCCGCGATTGGTATATTTCTTGGCGACGGAGACGACGAGCCGTAGATTCGCCTCGGCCATGTGCGTCTTGGCACGATGGGCGCGATCCGCAGAGCCTTTCAGGGAGGTAAAGGCCTTGAAATACTCCTCGCGGGACATGCGCACGAATTGTTCAAGGGTACGAATGCGGGCCAGTTCCGCCTCGATGGCGGCGCGGCGTTCCGTAGAGGTGCGGAGGCGCTCCAACTCCTGGATGTGCCGCCAACTGGTCTGAAATTTTTCATGGACGTTGCCCGCCACGACAATCATTTCTTCAATGACCTTCTGTTTATAAGCAAATTTGGGGAATGTCTCCTGAAGTTTGGCGCTCAACTTCAGGAATTCTTTATTCAGCTTCTCCTTGCGGCCTTTCTGCAGGGCCTTTTGCCAGGCGGCGTATTTCTCATCCACTTTCTGGTCTAGGACGCGAACTTTCTTGATGAAGGAGCGTAAATCGCGCAGGTGGCCTTCCCGGTTGGCGACCTTCTTGTCCACCACCACGCGATCAAACCGTTCCTTCGGGGGTTCGGAGAGCAGTTTTTCGGCAATGGCGATGTGCTCCTTGGCCGTGAAACCCAGGGCGCAAACAATGCCTTTCATTTCGAGTTCCGCGTCTTCGATGCGCTTGCAAATTTCCACTTCCTGTTCGCGGGTCAGCAGCGGGACTTTGCCCATCTGGTTCATGTACATCCGCACCGGGTCGTCGAGAATTTCGAGCCGTGAATCTTCCTCCTGCTCTTCCGGTTCCGGTTGCTTGGTCCGCTGGACTTCCGCCTGATCCACAATCTCAACGTCGAGACTGCGGAGCTTGGTGAAAAGCGCATCCAGATCTTCCGGTGTCAGTCCATCGGGCAGCACATCATTGATATCGTCGTACGTGACGTAACCATGTTCTTGCGCGAGGTGTAGCAGTGTCTTGACCGTTTCCGTCAGGTCAACGGTGCTTACGACCGGGTTGGCGGATACGTTGGCCAACGCCGCCGCCAGACTCTTTGCGTCAGCCTTGGGGGTGCTGATTCGCGGCGCCTCGACCTTCGGCTGGCCGTTTTGCTTCGGCGGGGTCTCGGTTTGGATGTGGCCTTTGCGCTTGGCGCTGGGCAACACAAACCGGCGGCGGGCCACGGGTGTTTTGGCTTGTTCCTTGTTGCGGCGATGGGTACCGGACGTGGTGCTGCCACCACGGTTTTCTTTTCGATTCAACATAGCTTTCAGACTGAGTACGCGCGCTTCCAGTTCAGAAAAAAGTCATCTTTTTTGCCTTCCAACCACCCCTTCGGTGATTCGGCCCGATAGCTCCGCGCTATCCTACACATTTCGGAAAACCTGCCCCAGAAGCCTGACGCGCCGTCATGCTATCCTAATTTTCAAGGAACTCAATGATTAAATTGAGCCGGAATTCGATTTGAAAATTAATGCGCGGCATGAGCTACCTAAATCAAAGGTTAAGTCATTGGGCATTAGGTGTTCACCGGCTGGTGCTGGGTGGGTGCGGAATGGCTTGCGCAGTGGGAGCGCCAAGTTGTTGTTGGGTGTTTCGGTGACTCTTTGGAAAAGCGGCTTTTGGTGACTGGAAAAAAATCTTTGAACAAAACTCTTTCTGGGGCATCCTATATATCAGAGTTAGCAAGATTTCGCTGTTCGTTTAGGGTTGGCATAGAGGTTTTGCTCGCAGTGCGGTGCGAACAGCGCCCTCCAAGTTGGCCGCATTGCCCTTCTGAGCGCCTCGGTGAAGGCGTTAAAACCTCGTCATCGTGGGGCCGGACGCAAGTCCGGCCCTTTTTTTTGCCTTGGACACGTTCCGCCGGGGGAGGCCGGATCGCTGCGCAGTCGGAGACGATTCGATTTCCCCTTAATCCACCCGACGCGGGCAATTTGGCTCCAAACCGACAGGCTTTTCGCTTTCATTCCACCGCGGATCTGTGTTTCATCTGAGCCGTTTGCGAAGGGTCGGGACGCCGCCCGGCGGCGTCCGGACAGCGCAGCGGACTGTCCCGACCTGGAAACGATTTACAGCCATGCCTAAACGCACCGACATCCACAGCGTCCTCATCATCGGCGCCGGCCCGATCATCATCGGCCAGGCGTGCGAGTTCGATTACTCCGGCACGCAAGCCTGCAAAGCCCTCAAGGAAGAAGGCTACCGCGTCGTCCTCATCAACTCCAACCCGGCCACCATCATGACCGACCCGGAGTTCGCCGACCGAACCTACATCGAACCCATCACGCCCGAATGCGTCGAGAAAATCATCGTGCGCGAGAAAGAGGAAATGAAACGCCTCGGCGCGAAGGGTAAACTCGTTTTGCTCACGACACTCGGCGGCCAGACCGCGCTCAACACCGCGATGTCCCTCCACAAGAACGGCGCACTTGCCCGTCACGACGTCGAAATGATCGGCGCGAAACCTGAAGCCATCCACAAAGGCGAAGACCGTTTCGCGTTCAAGGAATTAATGCTCCAGATCGGACTCGACGTGCCCATCTCCGGCGTCGCCCACAACCTGGACGAAGCCCGCGACGTCGCGAAGAAGATCGGCCGTTTCCCGCTCATCATCCGCCCGGCCTTCCCGCTCGGCGGCACGGGCGGCGGCATTGGTGACCATCAGGAAGAGTGTGAAGCCATCGCCCAGACCGGCATCGAGCTTTCGCCCGTGACCG
>JADLHS010000706.1 GCA_020848635.1 Limisphaerales bacterium | reverse complement strand
TTTATCGAACTAGACGGCACCAACGTACCTTGGGCTGAAAAAGTAGTGAAATATATGCTTGAAGAACGTAAACAAGGACGCTGGCGTACGACGCAGGAAAACTTGTATGTGTTTTACGCGCTGGGTACGTATTTCAGAAATTTTGAAGACGTGGATCCGGATTTCAAAGCAACGGTGCGTTTGGCAGGGCGTCAATTGCTCTCCCAAATGTATCAGGGCCGGACGACACAGAGTCACACATCCCTTACGGCTTTAGCCGAATTTCCGAGCGGTAAAGCGTTGCCGCTTGATATATCCAAAACAGGCGCGGGGCGTTTATATTACAATGCGCGTATGACCTATGCGCCGCGTTCAGGCGGTAATGCTCCGGCACGCGATGAGGGATTGCGGGTGAGCAAAGAAATACAAGACGCTTCGGGTCACGTCGTCACGGACGGACGTTATAAAGCCGGTAAAATTTATAAAATCACATTGACAGTCAGTACGGCGCAAGCACGCCAATTTGTGGTATTGGATGATCCGTTGCCGGCGGGATTTGAAGCGATCAACACGGATTTGGCAACTTCGGCATCTTCGTACGGCAGTGGGACCGAAAATCGTTGGTGGGAGTACGGAGGATTTACACGTTCGGAAATGCGCGATGATCGCGTCGTGGCTTTTGCCGACTATTTTGAAAACGGGACACAGAAGTTTGTCTATTACGTGCGTGCGACGACCTACGGTACGTTTGCGCTGCCGGCCACCAAAGCCGAAGCGATGTATCATCCGGAGATTTTCGGAACGACGGCGACAACTCAGATTTCAGTGGAATAATGAACATGGTCAATGTACGCGTTAAATTTTTTGCGATGTGCCGTGAAGCGGCCGGATGCGAGGAGGCGGTAATTGTATTACCGGCTTCCGCGGATGCAGAAACTTTTTGGCAAGTTATCGCCGAAAAATTTCCGCGCTTGAAGGCATATCAAAACCAAAGCCGCCTGGCTGTAAATATGGAATACGTTGCCG
>JADLHS010000657.1 GCA_020848635.1 Limisphaerales bacterium | reverse complement strand
CTTGTTCAAAGACTGCGCGAGATCCGCAATGACGTGATCGACCACATCAGCGACCTCACCGGCTATGCCGCCGTCCGCGTTCCTCTACAAACAGCCAGTCGTCCGGGTGAAGTCACATTGGACTTCACCGGCTATCGGCAGGTCAACTCCTACGCCTGTGGGGCGGTGGCCGCAGCCATGGTTGTGAAATACCTGCGACCGCAAGTGAGCTTCGAGCACATTCACGCGGCGGTGAACCCGACCCAGACATCTGGAGCGGGCACACTGCGCGTCGTGCGAGCGTTGCGCTCGTTGCGGATCGGCGTTTCGCAAAAGACCAAACTCACGTTTGATGACATCAGCGCGGCCCTTGAAGCCGGTTGCCCGGTGTTGGTCTGTGTGGAGACCGACGATCTCGACACGCACCACTGGGTTGTGCTCTACGGTTATGGTCGTCGTCCCAACGTCGTGTTCGTCGCCGGTCAAGGCTTGCCCTTCATCGGCAGGCAGCGCGTGACGTGGCAACAGTTCCGCCGCCAGTGGGCGACACCGGGCGAAGGCTTGGTGTGCTGGAAAGCCAACGTCCGTAATCCCGCCCGTCCTTCCCGTCCCGCCAAGAAAAAGTAACCCGCGTCACCTGACGCAGGATCAATCCGAAGCCGGAGTCGCCCTTGTGCGGCTCCGGCTTTTTCGTTTCCAAACTCAAACCACGAAAGATCAACATGAAAGAAGCAACTCCGTTCAATCCCATCAACATCCCGGACCTGGCCATTCCCGCCAGCGAGCCGCAAGCGCCCAATCCGAAAGTCACTGTGTCCCGCAAGAAGTCCACGTCCCGCAAACCGACGCGCACGGCGAAGATCCGCCGGGTGTTGGATGTGCCGCCCGCCGCGATCCGGTTCACCACCAAGATTCGGCGACAGGTCCGGCGCTTATCCAAACGCATTAAAGGTGGCATCACCTCGCGGCTCGCGCACCTCGACCGGCAGAAGTTAAAGAAGGCCCTCATCGCCTGCGGCGTGGCCGCCGCGGCCGCCGTTGCCATCTGCCTGCTCGTAAAGCTCACGCCACTCATCATCGCCTTGCTGGCCGTGCTCGGCTTTGGGGCGGTGCTGCAAACGTGGGACCGCCTTCGCCAACGCATGCCCGCCTGACCTATGAACCCGCTACTGCAATCCCTCACGCGGGAAGGCGTGCTCATCAATGTGTCCGTCCGTTATTGGCGGGCGCATAAGAAACTCCGGGCCGAAGACCTCGGGCTCGAACCAGACAAGGTCTCGGATCGGCTCATCAGTCTCGGTCACAAACGGCTGCTCCCCAAGGAAGCGACTGCGGCACTCGCATTGGTAGAAAGCCGGGCGCATGCCTTGGTCGAAGCCAACACGTTTCCATTCCTCAATGGCCTGGCGCACTTTGTTCCCAACGCGAAGTTGGGCGAGGTGACCGGGAAGTTGAAGGCGTTGGAGACGGAGTTCTGGCAGGCAAAGCAACAGTTCGTTTCTGAATACCGCAAGCTCCGCGACGCGGCACTCGAAGAATGGCGCGAGATGGCGGACAAGCTGTCAGATGACCCGGCTCGCGTGGTCGCCGCGATTGAGGCGGCGTTCCCGCCCACGCCGGCACTCGAACGCAAGTTCGGCTTCGATACGCAACTGTTTCAGATCGCGGTGCCCGAGCGGCTCGGTCTGGACGTGCTGGCCATCGGTGATCAGGAAAACCTGATCAACGCCCGGCAGCAGGCGGCCCGGGAAGCGGCAGCGAAGATCCGCGAACAGACACAGACGTTCATCACGGACTGTGTCGCCAGTCTCCGGGAACAAACCGCGCAACTGTGCGGCGACATGCTGCAAAGCATCCGCACCGGTGAAACCGGCGTGCATCAGAAAACCCTGAACCGGCTGATCCGATTCATTGACCAGTTCAAACAAATGAACTTCGTCGGTGATACCCAGATGGAGCAGCAACTGGAAAACGTCCGCCGCGAACTGCTCACCCGGACGGCGGAGGAGTATCGGCAGGGCGGTGCAACTGCCGTGGCCACCCTCGAATCCGGTCTGACCAGGTTGGCGGACACCGCCCGGCAACTGGCCCGGCAAGACGCCACCGAACTCGTGCAACGCTTCGGCGGACTGGGACGACGCAAATTCCAGTTGGCCGCATAGCTCAACCCAAACCAACACAACGGGGCGGCCTGGTCTTCGGACTGGGCCGCCCAGGTTGTTTCCGCTTTAACCCTCAACCGATTGAACCATGCCCAAGTTCGTTTGTTCCTACGCCTACGACATCGCCTGCTATGCGGACTTTGTCGTCGAGGCGAAGAATGAAAAGTCCGCACAGCGCCAGATCCGCAAGGCCCTCCGCGCAGGACGGTTTGAAAATGTTACCGCCGATCCGTGCTGGGAAAACGGCTCCGACAATGAACGGGTGTTCGTCCAAGGCCCGGCCACGGAATTCGCACCCACCACCACGCTCGATGAACTCACCGGGCGCGAGCATCTGTTCAGTCCGCACACGCACGTCTGCGTGCGCTGCGGTCAATCCGCCGAGGACGACGCGATTGAAAACCTCGCCTGTCCTGGCCCCTAAATCTCAACCCTCAATCCAAGAAAGGAATCCATGTCACACTTCACTACCATTAAAACCCAGATCAAGGACATCGCGGCCCTCGAAGCCGCGTGCAAAGAACTCAGCCTGCCGCTGCTCCAGAACGCTAGTGCCCGGGGCTACGCGGGACAGACGCGGCACGGCGACTTCGTTATTCAACTCGCCGGCCCCTACGACATCGCCGTGAATCGCCAACCCGACGGCACCTTCGGCCTCACCACCGACTGGTGGCAAGGGCATGTCGAAATCCAGGTCGGCAGCAACTTCGGAAAATTGTTGCAGTTGTATGCGGTCCACAAGGCGACGGCGGAGGCCCGCAAGAAAGGGTTCTCCGTCCTGCGCCAGTCGCAACGCAACGGCCACATCAAGCTCGTGCTG
>JADLHS010000656.1 GCA_020848635.1 Limisphaerales bacterium | reverse complement strand
GACCCTACCTGCTTCGCTGGATTTGACCAGGATTGAAAATTTCATGGCTAGCGGGCCATAGTTTCCGCATATTCCACGCCTATGAAGTCGATGACGGGCTATGGGCGCGGCGATTGCGCCCGGGACGGATTTAATGTCACGGTCGAACTCAGTTCGGTGAACCGAAAGCAGGCGGAGATTTCGGTCAATCTGCCGCGCGAACTGGAAATGCTCGAAGCACGCATCCGCGAGACAATTCTCAAGGAAGTTTCGCGCGGGCGGCTCACGACGCGGGTCTCGGTGCATGCCGGTGACGGCAAATCGTCCGCCCGCATGCACTTGAACGTTTCGCTCGCCAAAGCCTATGCGCATGAGCTCGGCAAGCTTGCACGAGAGTTAAAACTAACCGGCCCGGTCACGCTCGATCATCTTGTCCGCGCGCCGGGCGTTTTCCAAACCGACGCCGAATTGGTGGAGACGGAAGATCTCTGGCCCGCCGTGGCGCCGGCGTTGCAGGCGGCCCTGGCCGCTTTGGTGAAGATGCGCAGTCGCGAAGGCGCCCATCTGGCCCAAGATCTGGCCGCGCGCGTGACAGTGATGCGCAAGTGCGTCGAGCGTGTGGCCAAGCAGGCGCCCAAATCGGCGGCTCGCTATCGCTCGCAGTTGATCGAACGCATTCAGAGCGCCGGGCTGCCGGCGCCGGCGGGGGACGACGAACGGCTGCTGAAGGAGATTGTGTATTTCGCAGACCGCTCGGACATCACGGAGGAGTTGACGCGGCTGCAAAGTCATTTCCAGCAGTTTGACGATTGCCGGAAGGCAAAGGAGCCAGTGGGGCGGACGCTGGATTTTCTGGCGCAGGAGATGAATCGCGAGATCAACACCATCGGTTCCAAGGCGAACGACGCGTTGATCTCGAACGAGGTGGTCACCCTCAAGGCCGAACTGGAGAAATTTCGCGAGCAGGCCCAGAACGTCGAATAAGTGATGAGTGACGACAAAAGCAACCAACCCGGCGGGGTGAACGCATTGCTGGTGGTCATCTCCGCGCCCTCGGGCGGCGGCAAGACCACGCTGTGCCATCAATTGCTCGCCGCGCGACCAGAGATGACGCGGGCCATCACCTGCACCACCCGCGAACCGCGGAAGGATGAAAACGACGGCGAGGATTATTATTTTCTGGATGCCGGCTCATTCTTGAAGCGGGTCCAAGCGGGAAACTTCCTGGAGCACGCCACAGTTTACGGTCACAGCTACGGCACATTGAAGTCCGAGGTGCTGGGCAAGTTGCGGGTTGGCAAGGACGTGCTGCTCAATGTGGACGTGCAGGGGGCCGCCGCCATCCGCAAGTGCGCGGAGGAGGATCCCGAGTTGAAACGGGCGCTGGTAACGGTGTTCCTCACCCCGCCATCCCTGACCGTGCTGGAACACCGGCTCCGCAAACGCGGTACGGATGCGACCCCGGTGATCCAGAAGCGCCTCGGCGTGGCGCGGCAGGAGATCGCCCAGTGGAAGAATTTCGAATACCTGATCCTGAGTCGCAGCGTGGCCGAGGACCTGAGCCGGATGCAGGCCATTGTGGAAGCAGAGAAGATTCGGACGGCGCGGGCAGTGGCGCCGGCGTTTTAGTTTTTTCTTAATCTTGATCGCTACCATTCGCTTAATCTGTTGTCCCCGAACGGGGTGATTAAGTTCAAGCGCAAGATTATGACCAGGAGCGAAGGGTGCGAAAATGAGCAAGACCAAGATTATCGTTCTCGGGGTGACCGGCTCGATTGCCGCGCCCAAGGCGGCCGACCTAGCGAGCCGGTTGACCCAACTAAAATGCAACGTGCGCGTGGTAATGACCGCCGATGCGCAACGTTTCATCACGCCGCTGCCATTCAAAACGCTCTCGCGGAATCCGGTCATCAGTGATCTGTATGACGAGGCGGAGGGCTGGCAGCCGGCGCACATCCGGCTGGCGGACGAGGCGGACCTGATGTTGATCGCACCCGCGACGGCCAACTTCATCGCCAAACTCGCCCACGGCCTGGCCAATGACGCGCTCAGTTGCATCGCGCTGGCGCTGAATCCCAAGGCCAAAATCCTTATCGCCCCAGCCATGAATGGCAAAATGTGGCTGCATCCCGCCACGCAACAGAATGTGGCGACCCTCAAGCAACGCGGGGTGGCGTTCATCGGCCCGGAGACGGGGATGTTGGCGTGCGGCTACGAAGGCTTGGGCCGATTGTGGCCGGTGGAAAAGATTGCGAACCGAACGCTGAAGCTAATGCGCTGAAGAACTCCGCCATCACGGCGAGCTTATGAACATGGGTCCATGGCAGTGGTGGAAGCGGGTACCCGCGCTGCTGACCGCTTTGCGGCCGGAGCCGGCGGAACATGCTCGCCGCCAACTCGCCCTCCAGCGCAACGTCCTGTTGCCCGCGCGGCTCATCATGGTCGCCATCGTCTTTTACCAGCTATTTGCTACGCCATGGCTCGCCGTGGTGGTGGATTCCTACGGCGTGATGTTCGAGACGATCCAAAACGTCTTTGCGAGTTACACCTTTTTGGTACTTGTGGCGACGGTGATGTTTTTCGTCGTGCGCCGGTTTCCGGCGGGAACGGTGCCGTGGATCGTATTTGCCATCGGATTGGGGGACGGGGTCTTCCTGGGCGGGTTGACGGTGTTGACGGGCGGCTTTGAGAGCGTCCTCTACTGGGTCTATCCGGTGTTGATTGTCCTGAATGCCGTATCCATTCCGCTGGCCTCGCCGCAAATCGTGTTGAACCTCATGCTCGGGATCTTTTTTCTGTCGGCGGGTTTGATTGAATCCAGCACCGATCAGGAACTGAAATTGGGCAGCTTGCGGGGGCGGCTGACCAAAAAACTCTCGGCGGAAGATATTGAAAATCCCCCGGCGCTTGCCGCGTATCTCCAAACCCTGCCGCCGCCGTTGGATAAACTCATCTGGAACAAGCTCTCCGAAAGCACGCAGCAAAAAATCACCGCCCCGCCCGAAATCCTGGCGACGGATGAAACGTTGAGCTTGGCGCTGGCGGACGGCTTGAATGCCATTTTCGCCGGCCCGGCCCGGCTGGTGAAGGTACCCACCGCGCAACCGGACATCCCCGAGGCCGGTGCCGACCCCTCCATCCTGAGCGTGGCGGTGCTGCTGTTGCTCACCTTCTGCTGTTACGGTGTCCAGGTGCTGGCCGCCGGACAACAACGCGCCGAGGAGGAGCAGAAGGAGTTTGTCGTGCGCACCGAACAACTCCGCAGCGCCGGACGGCTCTCCGCCGAAGTGGCCCACCAGATCAAGAATCCGCTCGCCATCATCAACAACGTCATCTTCTCCCTGCAAAAGAACTTAAAGCCGGCGAAACCCGAGGTGGCCCAGCAGCTCGAGATTATCCGCGAAGAAATCGCGAAGGCCGACCGCATTATCACGCAGGTCATGGGCTACGCGCAATTGAGCGAGGGCCGAGTCGAGCGTCTCAACGTCGGCGAGGAACTGCACCGCATCATCGCGGAGGTGTTCCCGCCCGGCCTGCCGACCGGAACGCAGATTCAGCCGGAGTTCGCCACGGAACTGCCGCCGTTGCTGATGCAGCGGCAGCATTTTCACGACGCGGTGGGCAATCTCCTCCAAAACGCCCGGGATGCGGTGAACGGTGGCGGCCATATCCTTGTCCAGGCGCGTCTCGCCGGCGAGGACGCGATCGAGGTCACGGTACGCGACGACGGCCCGGGCATTGCCCCCGACAAACGGGAACGGATTTTTGAAGCCTACTACACAACAAAACCCCGCGGAACCGGCCTCGGTCTCGCCGTCGTCAAACACAACACCGAACTTTATGGCGGCGCCGTCCGGTTGGAATCGGAGCTTGGAAAGGGCAGTCAATTCACCCTAAGCTTCCCGGCCAAAACGCTGATGCGACCCGGCTTATGACCACTCCGCTCCCGCCGCTGCTCGTCGTGGATGACGAGAAGAACATGCGTCTCTCGCTGCAGACGTTGCTGGGCGACGAGGGCTACGCCGTTCTGGCGGTGGAATCCGCCGAGGCCGGACTAGATTTACTCGGAAAGGAAACCGTGTTCATGGTCATCACCGATGCGCGCCTCGGCGGCATGAGCGGTTACGACTTTCTGAACCGGGTGCGCCATCGCT
>JADLHS010000655.1 GCA_020848635.1 Limisphaerales bacterium | reverse complement strand
TGGGCGGCGGCGACTGATCCTTTCGGAAGGGGCGGCCGCGGTCGCCCAGGCGTAGGAACAATGGCACCGTGACGCCCTGAATCGTGATGTTGGCGATGGCTACGCGCTCCAGTTGGCCGCCGTCCACCAGTTCGAGCGAGATGCCGCTGAGCCCCCGGGCCCGACCGCCGATGACGTTGGTTTGACGTGGCGAGGTAATGACGCAGTTGGCAATGGTGATGTCTTTGAAGCCGCCGTTGGATTCCGTGCCCAGTTTGATCGCATTGCAATGGCTGCGGGCGATGCAGTCGCTGATGGTGACGCTCTCCGTGGGCCGGTCGAGCGTGCTCTTCAGCGTGATTCCGTCATCATCCGACTCGAAGACGCACTGCGACACCAGGCAGTCCTTACAGCCGTCGAGATCAATGCCGTCGTTGTTGGCGTTGGAAAAATTCCACACATGAATCCCGCGCACCGTTACCCGTTCACACGCGAGATAGTGCTGCATCCACATCGCCGAGTTCCGCAGGCGCAGGCCCTCGACCCGCACGTCGCGGCAGTTCACCAACCGGATGAGATACGGGCGGTTCTCGTAGGGTCGTTCCCGATGCCGGACGAAGCTGCCGCCCTGGCCGTCAATCATGCCGTCGCCAACGAGGCCCACCTGGTCCAGGTCCTCGCCGGCGATCAGGCTTTGCTTCACGTAGTTGTCGGTGTACGAGCGGATGGCGGAGATATTGTGCGGGTAATTGCTGATGTTCGTGCTGCCGAGGAGCGTGGCGCCCGCTGCAATCCGTAGCGTGACTTTACTGCGCAGGTAGATCGTACCCGACAAATACGTGCCGCTTTCGAGCAGCACCGTGCCGCCGCCCGCCGCCGCGCACTGGTCAACGGCCGCTTGAATCGCCGGCGTATCCAACTGCACTCCGTCGCCTGCCGCGCCGCAGTCGCGGGCGTTGAGGGTCAAGCCGTGGGCGTTGAGCACGGCCGTGAGAAAGGGGATGGCAAAAGCCAGCGAATGTAAGGTCCTCATAGTGCCTGTTTCGATCGCATTGTAGCATGCGCTGCCTGAACAATGGAAGTTCCAAGCCGGGCCACGGGAGAATGCCTATGGTGGAGCGGAATGTAGCTCCCTCCGAGTCGGTGGACCGGGGCGGAAGTCATTTGTGGTGGTTAGTTTTTCATGAACTGCCTTTCAAAAGCAACTGGCGAATGCCCAAGCCCGCGGGTGAGTTGATGTAGAATCGGAGATCAGCCATTTCCACACACGGGACAATCAGATTGGCGCCTGGTTTTGACCGAGCGAAAGGCCATCGTCCGTAGATCACATGTCAGCAGCCTGCTCCGCAAAGGCTCGCCCAAGCCTGTCAGCAGCTTGATCACCTCCATCGCCCCCAGGCATCCCACCATGCCGGAGACGGCGCCGAAAACGGGGAACTCCCGCCGCCAATCAGCCGGCGGCTCGGGATATACGCAGGCGAGGCACGGCGTCCGGCCGGGAACAATGGATGTGATCTGCGCCTCCAGTTCGTACATCGCGCATTCCACCATCGGTTTGCCCTGCCGCACGGCCTCGCGATTCAGCAGGAAGCGTTCTTCAAACAGCGGCGCGCAATCCGCCACCACATCCGCCTGCCCGACCAGTTGCGCGACGTTGGTTTGGGAAACATTCTCCGCTACAGCGACCACCTCCAGGCGTGGATTTAGCGCCCGCAAACGTTGGGCGGCACATTCCACGCGCGAACGGCCCAGCCGGTCGTGGGACATCAGGATCTGCCGGTTGAGATCGCTCGGCTTTAATTTGCCCGCGTGGGCGAGAATGATTTTGCCGACGCCGGCCGCGGCCAGTTCCAGCGCAACCGCGCCGCCTACGCCGCCACACCGCGAGATGAGCACGGACGCACCCTTGAGTCGCCGTTGGCCGGCTTCGCCAAAACCAGTGACCCACATCTGCCACTCGTAAACCTGGCGCTCAATGTCGGTGAGGGCGGGGGTGTTTTGCATCAGTTCACCCTTTCTGACCGACCATTTTCCCATCGCGCAACACCAGGATTCTGTCCGCGAGTTGTTCGGCCTCTTCGCGATTGTGGGTCACATGGAGAATGGTGACGCCGGTGCTCCGCCGGACCTCGCCGAGCAATTTGTACATTTCCTGCCGCGTATCATCGTCCAGGGCATTCAAGGGTTCATCCAGACAAAGGATACCGGGCCGAACCGAGAGCGCGCGGCCCAGCGCCACCCGTTGCGCTTCGCCCCCACTCAAGCCATGCGGCCGGCGTTCCAGCAAAGACTCGATACCCAGCAAGCGGGACAAATCGGCGACGCGCTGGTGGATGACCGATTGCTCCGCCTTTCGAATCACCAGGGCGAAGGCGAGGTGCTCACGCACGGTCATGGTCTGAAACAGTGCGCGATCCTGGGGTACGTATCCGATGCCGCGCTCGGCGGGCTTGAGCCGGGTGACGTCGCGGTCGTTTAGCCGAATCTTTCCTCCGGTCACCGGCTTGAGGCCGCAGAGCGCCTCCAGCAGCGTGGTCTTGCCTGCGCCCGTCCGGCCCATCAACACCGCATAGTGCCCCGTCGGCACTTCAAAGCTGATGTCCTGGATCGCAAATCCACCCACGCTCACCTGGAGATGCTCGACCGAAATCATAATTAAAGCACCCGCTCCAACGGGGCGCGCAAACCGAACACCCGTGCGATGGTCAAGACCGCCAGTGCGGCGACGATCATGATCAGGGACACCGCCACCGCTGCCTCAATGTTGCCGATGCTCAATTCCAGAAACACGGTCGTTGGCAGCACCTCCGTGCGCATGCGGGTGGCCCCGGAGAAAATCAGGATCGGCCCGAACTCGCCCAACGCCCGCGCCCAGGCCAGCGTTGCCGCCGTCAACATCCCCCGGCGCGCTTCCGGCAAGGCTACGCGCCAGAATGCCTGGCTGCGATTACAGCCGAGGGTGAGCGCGACTTGTTCGCAGCGCGGGCTGATTTGATCAAACGTCACCAGCATGGTCCGCACGGCGAAGGCGCATGCCACGGTGAATTGCGCGAGGATGACACTGGGGATCGCATAGGTCACCGGCACAAATCGCTGAATGACGCGGCCGATCGGAGTTTGAAACAGGATCAGCAGGCTCAACCCGATCACCAGCGGCGGTAGCACGATGGGAATATCCAGGATCGCGTCCATGAGCTGCTTGCCCGGAAACCGGTAACGCGACATGAGGTAGCCCGTCGGCACGGCAATCCAAAGGGACAACAGCGTGGTCAGCGTGCAGGAAATCAGGCTCAGCTTGATCGAATACTGAATCTCCGGGCTTGCTAGCGCCCGCAGCAGGTGATGCGGCGTGGTGAAGGAGAGATCGGCCGCGAGCAGGGCCACGATCAGCAGGAGGTAAACGCTGCTGAGGATGGCCAAGCCCGAGAAGAAAGGCCAATCGGAGCGGCGATTCGGCGGAGCGGTGGGCGGACTGACGTCGCGGCTCATGGGAAGTTTCGACCTCCAAGATTGGACGTGTCGAAGGGCCAGCAGCCGCAGCGTACCGGCGTCTCGGCAGAGCGCCGCAATCTCCACCTGCCAAGAGCGGCGGCGCTCTGCCGAGACGCCGCTACGCTAAGAAGTTTCATGGGGTGGAACCCGGTTGGTAGCGCCACCCAAAACCCTCCCTCTCGAAGCGTTCGCGGGAGCTGGCCGTCGTGAGCGCGTCCTGCAGGCGGGACAGCAGCTGCTTGTAACGCGTGTTGCGGCCGACGGCGTACGGCTGCGTCATGCGGGCCAGAGGATCATCAATCGGAACGGCATCGAGATACTCGCGGACGCCGGTCCAGTTGCTGCGGCAGGCGATGATGGCGTCGAGCGAGCCGGTGCGAAGCTGATTGATCAGGAAATCGCCCGTCGGCGACTCCACGCTCAGGTTCGGGGTCAGTGCCTCATAGACGTTCATCTGCACCAGCATCTTCCAGGCGATGTTACCCATGGCGGATTTCTCGTGATGGGGCAGGCCGATGCGCAAGCCCGGCTTCGTCAAATCCTGGACCGTCTGAATGCCTTTCGGATTTCCCTTCGCCACGATGATCATCAGCTGATTGTCCACCACGTTCACGGGCTCCAGATAAAGGTCGGCCACGCTGTTCATGAAGGAGGTGTCGCAGGAAAAGTAGGCGTCGGGCCGTTGCCCCGTGCGCATCTGCGCCACGAGGACGCCGCAGCCGTTGTAAACCGTGGTGAAGCGGCAACCCTCGTGGTGCTCGAAGTCCTTCAGTGTCTTTTCAATTCCCGGTCGCAGCATTGCTCCGCTGAACAGCACGATCTCCGGGGTCTCCGCCCACATGTCGCCAGCCACCGGCGCATAGTGAAATTTCTCGAACTGCTTCAGCCCTTGGTCCGGCGCGCCGAGATACCGGGCAAACCGCAAAGCGGCCGCCGGTTGTCCGGAGCGCTTCAGCACGCCGATGCTGATCGTCTCCGTGGCCTGGTCGAACAGCGGCACCATCACCAACTCCAACTCGGGGTATTGTCGTGCCGTGGCGTCCCACACGATGCCGGCATCCACCGAGCCGATCTTCACATCGTTCGCCACGTCGTTGACGGTCGGCTTGAAAACGGTGATGTGTTTTTCCAACACCGTCCATTGGCCAGCCTGCTGCAACAAGGCACGCACCGTGCGCCCGATGGAGGCCGCGTCCGGGTTGGCCATGGCGACCCGCACATCGGTCCGCCGCAGATCTTCAAGGGTGCGGATGTTCTTTGGGTTGCCTTTGGCCACTGCGATCACCGGTCGCTGCCGGGCCAGGGGGATCGTCTCCGCCAACAATCCGAAGTCACGGGCGGATTTCATGTAACTCTCGTCCGCCGCCAGAAACAGATCGCCGGTGTCGGCGACACGCAAGTTGCTCAAGAGCGTGCCGGACCCACCGTATTGGATCTGCACTCGTATTCCAAAAGCCGACTCGTAGGCTTGGGCGATGGCCTCGACGGGCGGCTTGATGCCCGCCGCGCAGAATAGGAGCAGCGGTTTTTCGCTCGCGGCCCGGGCGGGCTGGGAGGTCCGTGATTGCCATGTTAGCAGCGCAACCAGCGCGGCGGCAGCGGTTAAAGATCCGAGGACCACCCACCAAGGTTTCTTCATTTGATCTGCCCTCCATTCATATTCAGGACCCGGCTGGCGTGTTCCCCAGCGCGGGGTTCGTGCGTCACCAGCAACACCGCGGTGCCGGCCCGCGCCAACTGCGCGAGACAGCGCATCACCATCTGGCCGTTTTCCTCGTCCAAATTGCCGGTCGGTTCGTCCGCCAGCAGCAACTTCGGATGGTTCAACAAGGCCCGCGCCAGGGCCACCCGCTGGCGTTCGCCGGTGCTCAGTTCGGCGGGAACGTGGCGGAGCCGGTTCGTGAGTCCGAATTGCTCCACCAATTCGAGGGCTCGGTTGCGCGCGTTACCGTTCGCGTTGAGTGCCAGCGTCGCGGCAAGAATGTTGTCGAGGACATCGAGATACGGCACGAGGTGGAATTGCTGGAAAACGAAACCCAGGTTCCGCGCGCGGAATTCCGCCCGGCTCCCGGACGACAGCGCATAAGGATCCTGGCCATCAAGTAGTACCCGCCCGTGGGTCGGTTGCAGCAAGGCGCCCGCCGCCAATAGCAGCGTGGTTTTGCCACAACCGCTCGGTCCCTGCACCGCCACGAACTCACCCGCGCAAATCGTCAGCGATACCCCTTTCACGGCGCCGATGCCGCCCTTGGGGCCGGAGTAGGACATGCTCAGGTTTTCGATTTGAAGCCGAACGCTCATTC
>JADLHS010000654.1 GCA_020848635.1 Limisphaerales bacterium | reverse complement strand
GGCTTCAATACCGACGCCGAAGCGATCACGCGCTCGCTGAACGACGACTTGGGCGTGGAATTGCGCGGGGCGAACGTGTTGTTGCTCGGGGCCGGGGGCGCCGGGCGCGTGGCGGCTTTGAAGCTCGCAGACGCGGCCGTGGGTGAACTGCACCTCGTCAATCGCACGGAAGCCAAAGCTGCAGCTCTCGCCGAGGAGATCCGCACTCGCCGTCCGGGGGTGCAGGTCAGCGTCGGTTATCCACGTACGGCAGTGGATTTGGTATTAAACGCCACCTCGCTGGGCTTGCGGGTGGAGGACGCGTTACCGTTCGCGGCGGAGAAATTTTTCCTGCGTCAAACGCGGGCCGCGTACGATATGGTTTATCGTCCCGCGGAAACGCCATTCCTCCAAGCGGCCAGCGCGGCCGGTTGTCGCACGGCCAATGGCCTTGGAATGTTGCTGTATCAGGGTGCGAAAGCGCTGGAGATTTGGAGTGGCCAGCCCGCGCCGGTGGAAATCATGCGGCGGGCTTTGATGGAAAACGTATATGGGCATTGAACCGATCCTAGATCCCGAAGTCTGGTCGCGCGTGCCGTTTCATTTTTGGTCGCTGGTATGCTTTACCTTCGGCTGCATGGTCGGGAGTTTTCTAAACGTCTGCATTCACCGCATGCCGCTGGGCCTGAGTGTGGTGTCGCCGCCCTCGCATTGCCCGCATTGCAAATACGCCATCCCGTGGTTTCTGAATCTGCCGCTCGTGACGTGGCTGTCGTTGCGCGGGAAATGCAAGAACTGCGCGGCCCCCATTTCGCCGCGCTATTTTCTGGTGGAGTTGCTCACCGGGGTGACGTTTCTCGGCTGCTGGCTGGCCTTTGGTCGGGAATCGGCCTGGCTTGCGCTGGTTTATTCGCTCTTTCTGGCCGGCTTGATCACCGCCACCTTCATCGACTTCGAGCATTTTATCATCCCGGACGAGGTCACCCTCGGCGGCATTGTCGTGGGCTTCATCTTGTCCCTGGGGTTGCCGGTCTTGCATGGGGAATCGAGCGTGACGGGCAGTTTGTTGAAAAGCCTGCTCGGGATCGGGGTCGGCGGCGGGGTGGTTTACTTCATCTTGCGGATGGGCAAGCTGCTGTTTGGGCGGCAGAAGATTGAACTGCCCCCAGACACCCGAATTGTCTTCTCCGAATCGGCCGTCCACTTGCCGGATCGGGATATTCCGTACGAGGAGATCTTCTACCGTCAGTCCGATACCATTCACATGCAGGTGCGCCGCCTGGAGTTGGTGGACCGTTGTTATATCGACGTCACGGTGCGACTGGCGTTACTGGCGAAGCGACTGGAGATTGGCGACGATCAATTTGATCCCGAGCAATGCCGGCACTTGGAGATGGTGGCGTCGGAACTTGTGCTGCCGCGCGAAGCCATGGGCCTCGGTGACGTAAAATTCATGGCGGCCATTGGCGCGTTCCTGGGTTGGCAGGCGACGATCTTTTCACTGATGTTCAGTTCCATGATTGGCGCCGCCGTGGGGGTGACGCTCATTGGGCTGGGCAAACGCGAATGGTCCTCGCGTCTGCCCTACGGTCCGTACATCGCCGCGGCGGCGGTGGTCTGGCTGTTCGCTGGGTCATGGATTCTAAACTGGATCTTTGGGGGGCCGTCCCTCCCACCGTGAAAAAGGCTTTGAATTCAGGGCGATTCACCGCCACCATTCGGACTCACTTTGGTTGTCGAAATTCGCAATCCGCATTTACATGAAACGCACGCATCATTGCAGCGAACTGCGCCCGGCTCACATCGGGCAAACCGTCACGCTCTCCGGCTGGGTCCACTCCCGGCGCGATCTCGGCGGCCTCATCTTCATTGATATCCGCGACCGCGAAGGCCGCACGCAAACGGTGTTCGATCCGTCAGATTGGACCAAGGAACTATTCGAACAGGCCGCGACCTTGCGCAGCGAATGCGTCGTCAGCATCACCGGTAAGGTCCGCCAACGCCCCGCCGGCACGAACAATACCAAGATTCCCACCGGCGAAGTCGAGGTGATGGCGCAGTCCTTTGAAGTGTTGAACATGGCGGAAGTGCTGCCGTTCCCCGTGGACGATCCCGAAGTCGCGAACAAGGTCAACTAAGAGTTGCGCCTGCAATATCGCTATCTTGATCTGCGTCGCCCGGAAATGGCGCGCAACCTCCGCGTGCGTTCCAAGGTCGCCATCGCGGCGCGCAGTTTCATGGACGAACAGGGCTTCCTCGAAGTCGAGACGCCCACGTTGTTCAAGTCCACGCCCGAAGGGGCGCGCGAATTCCTCGTGCCGAACCGCCGCGAGCCGGGGACGTTCTACGCGCTGCCGCAATCGCCGCAGCAGTTCAAACAGATTCTCATGGTCGCGGGTGTGGAAAAATATTTTCAACTTGCGCGCTGTTATCGCGACGAAGATTTGCGCGCCGACCGTCAGCCGGAGTTCACTCAGGTGGACATCGAGATGAGCTTCATCGAACGCGAAGACATTTATGCGCTCATCGAAGGTTTGCTCAAGCGCGTCTGGAAGACCGCGCTCAACGTGGATGTGCCCACGCCGTTCAAGCGCATCAGCTTCGAGGAAGCGCTGAACCGCTACGGCATTGACAAGCCGGACACGCGGTTCGGCATGGAACTCGTGGACTTCACGGAGGAATTCAAGGCCAGCACGTTCAAGGTGTTCAGCGGCGCGATC
>JADLHS010000653.1 GCA_020848635.1 Limisphaerales bacterium | reverse complement strand
TGAAATTCAAATTGCACGCCCCGAAGAACACCACCGTCGAAGGCGCCTATCGCAACGGCAAGCTGGAATCGTTGAAGGTCACGCCCGCCTCACGCCAGAAGGATGTGGTGCTTGCTACCGGGACAAATTAAACGGGACTTACGTCGTAAAGTTCTCCTCCTGCCCTCGTGGTGGGGTTGTGGTCTGTGCCGACCCCCGCCTTCCTTTTGCCCTTTTTATTTGGGGCTGACACTGCCGCTCTGCTGGGCTATTCTGACACCATGAGCTTCAGCGAAGTGTTGGCCGAATTACCCGCGCTCTCGGTTGCCGAGCGGCAGCTGCTCGTTCGCCGCGCCCTCGACTTGGATGAGCCAGCCCTCTCGGCGGAGGATGAAGCTCTGGTTGAACAGCGGCTGGCCGAACACCAGCGGAATCCCGAATCCGCCGTGCCGCTGGACGATATGAAAGCGCGGCTGCGCGGACGCTTCACCCCATGAGCTGGCGGGTCGAGTTCCGCCCGGAAGTCGAGGCGGACGTGGCCGAAGCTGCCGCCTTGTATGCGGCCCGGCAACCCGGCCTCGGCGCGGAATTTGTGGCCGAGGTCATCCGCGTGTGGGACACGCTCGCCGAAAACCCGCTGCTCCAGTGCCGCCGTCATCCGCGCCACAACCTCCGCTGGCGTTATCCCGATCGCTTCCCTTATCGCGTCATATATGTCGTAAACGAATCGGCGCAGGCAGTACTCGTGGTCGCGGTTCTGCACGCCGCTCGGCAAGACCGCCACTGGCAGAAGCGCAACTGAGCCCCGCCGCCTCGTGCCCACCGGTGCTAGCTTTCTGTTGTCCGCTTGCCGCGTTTCTCCCGGTCCTCAACTCTCAACCCCCGGCCAAGGGGCGGCTGTTTTGCGAAGCTTGACGAGGCTGGGTTTGAGCGTATAACTCGCTTATGAAAGTTCACTTCCCCACGAAATTGCAGTGGTTGGATATGCGAACGGTTCGTATATCCAATGGTTCGCATACTCAGGGTTAGGCCACTTCGAGCCATGAGACATTTGGCAGCACTACTAGCCTTAATTTTCTTGATTGGCTGCGCACATCCAAAGCCAGCCAGCCACCGCCCAGTGCCGACGCGGAGTTTAGAATCTTTTGGCAGTTTCGATTCGATTAAGACTGTAGAGGAGTTGATAGCGCGAGTGGGCCTGGCAGATATGGAGGTCAATACGTCAGGCAGTTCCAGTTTGGTTTATATCCTAGCAGATCAGAGCGCAGTGTTTGTGAGCACCATCGGTCGTTCACGCATTTCCTCGATCAAGCACGGACAGAAACTTTTGTATGCTGACCATTGAGTGGCCTAACAATGCACTGCAGCGCCGGCATCAGCGTCGCGGTTACAATCCGTGCGTCCCGTGCGCCGGGTCGCTTGGGTCGTTCGGCTTAACGCTGTAATCCGCTATGCAAACCTCGAGAAACAAAACCTGGTGGACCTGGGTAGGAATTGGAGCGTTAGCGCCGATGGTTCTTTGGGCAGGTGATTATCGGTTGGAAGTGTTCGTTGGCGCTCCGAGAGTGCAGGTCGCGCTGGGGATGCCACACAACGGGCCAGAAGCTGTGTCGGCGGAGATCAACGACCGAACGATTCGCGAACTACTGGCTAGAGCTGCTGGAGTTACGAACCTCCAAAAGACGGAAGGGGTTCAACTGATCGTGAACGGAGACGGAAGTTCCCGCTCGGCTGAGTCGCCGCCGGTTTATGCGTTGTCGTTTTATACCCTCAACTATCCCACTGTGGAGGCAAGGGAGCTTTTCTCCGAGCGATTGCAGACGCAGATTAAGAATTATCTCGGGCTACGCCTCACGGGGCACACCCGGGACTTTGCGGTAGCCTCGGTCCAACGTAGGTCACCAACCCTCGCTTTGATGAGGAGTTCCAAAAGTACAGTGCTAAACGCCTATAAGGAAGTGCCTGACTCATGGCTCAAGCTTTGGGAGGAGGCAGGAAAGCCGGTGGGGTATTATTTAGTGGATGGTGAGTTGGCTTGGACATTTCGATTTATGGGGAAGGATATTTGGCGGGAGGTGGTGGACGCTCAGGAATTCGATCCTAAGCTCGAAAAGGTGTTTGCCGATGCCCGGAAGAAGGCAGAGGCGAACCTAACAGCACGAGGAGTCGTGCGCCGCCTCGGCTACTGTCACACGTATTGGGCAGAGCTAAAGAAAGTGCTCCGCGAGGAATACAAAATCCGCTGGTGGTGCCCGACCGACCTTAACGCAGGTGTCTACGATTAATCCCGGTGATTCAGAAACGAACCCGGCGCTTCAGGCAACAGTCACCCCGCAGTGCTGACCAGCTTATGAGACTTGAACACAACCATCGCCGGCCACGTCCTCGGCTTGGCGAGGACGAGTTCACCTCCGGTGTCAGGGGCTAAAGTCAATATGCGAATCAACACATTCTCTTTTGTGCTTGGCTCGCTGCTGTTCTCAGGGTGCGCGGCTTCCCGACCGCTGCTCGCTTTGGACACTGACGCGCGTGCCCAATCGTCAGGTTCGCGGCTCACTATATCAACTTCACGAGTCACGTTCGATCAGATGAGGCGCGAGTACGACCCAACCGCTTTCACCAATTGGAGGGAGAGGCTGCACTGCCTTAAGCAGGGGATGTCACGATCTGAGGTTTACGCGATACTGAGGCCTGAAGGGACGCGCGAGCGAGCACTTACCGAAGCGGAGATCGGGGCCGTGACAGCTTCCGGCCAACACGAGTCGCTAATTCTTGACGAGGCATACTATGCCGAACTCACCTTCTCGTTTTCGATGACGAATCTATTATCTGGCGCACTCGCACGGCAAGATTTTGATCTGCTCATCTACTCCCATCCGTCACCGATAGGAATCACATATCGCGTGCGCTAGGACATACATGATTTGCAACGAGACGGAAGCACATAGCCATCCATGGACACAACCCCACAAATTGCTACCCTTTTCAGTCCCTCTAAAATGAACACAATGAAACTATTCACAACCGCACTCGCCGCCTTGTGGCTCGCCGCCCTGCCCGCGACCGCCGCCGACCCCGCAACCGCGCTCTTGTTCTCTACTCCCGCAACTAAGTTTGAACAATCCCTGCCGCTCGGCAATGGGCGGATGGGCGCGATGATATTTGGCGGGGTGGACGAGGAACGCATTGTTCTCAACGAGAGTTCGCTTTGGTCCGGCTCGCCGGATGACAACGACCGCGCCGATGCCTTCCAGGCGCTGCCGGAAATCCGCCGCCTGCTGGCGGAAGGAAAGAACCCCGAGGCCGCCGACCTCGTGATGAAGAATTTCACCTGCCAGGGCGCAGGCTCCGGTCACGGGAACGGCGCGAATGTCCCGTTTGGCTGCTATCAAACGCTCGGCAATTTGCGGCTCAAATTCGGCGACGCCCCCGACGCGCCGTCGAGCCGGTGCGCCAGCGGGCATCACGCCTTGGCCGCCGATCAGGAAGTCGAGTTTGCGACGGATGGCAGCGTGGCAACCAAGTGGTGCATCATTCATGAAGGCAAGCCGGTGGTCTGGGAAATGGATGCCGGGAAAGTTGCCGTACGACCCACCACGTATCGGCTGACTTCGGCTGAGGATGTCCCGGGCCGCGACCCGCGCACCTGGAAACTCGAAGGTTCAGTGGATGGCAAAGCGTGGATGACGCTCGATGAACACCAGGACGAGCCGGTCTTCGCGCAGCGAAACGAAACCCGGTCGTATGCAATTGCCCACCCGGCATCCTCCCGTTTCCTCCGGTTCACCTTCCTGCCCAACCCGGGCGTCACGCACTTTCAGGTCGCGGAAATCGCCATTGATGGCGTTACGTCGAAGCCGTCAACGACCATGGCCAAGGCGAAGGACTATTCGCGGGTCCTGGATCTCGTCACCGCTGCGGGGGAAGTGGCGTATGAAGAAAACGGCGTGCACTTCGGGCGGACCCATTTTATCAGCGCGCCCGATCAGGTGTTCGTCACGCGGCTGACCGCCGATCGTCTGGGGGCCTTGTCGTTCAAGGTTGCCTTGGATCGCAAAGAGCGCTTTCAGACCGTCGCGGTGAATGATCGCGAGCTTTTGATGACCGGAACGCTCAACGACGGTCGCGGCGGCAAAGGCGTGAGTTACGCCGGACGACTC
>JADLHS010000652.1 GCA_020848635.1 Limisphaerales bacterium | reverse complement strand
GCACCGTGGAAACGCATCGTGAACGCATCATGCGTAAGCTCGACATTCACTCGATTGCGGGCCTGACTCGATTCGCCATTGCGCAGGGAATGGTTTCATTGATGCCAGCGTCGCTGCCGCAATTGCCCGCCGCCGCCTAAGGCGGTGGGTCGCGCGCTTTGGAGCTTGCGTGCTGGAGCGCTCCAATCAGGGCGTGCCGTACCCACTCCGGCCTCTGCCGGCCTCTGATGCTAACTGGAGAGTTTACCTGCGTCCCGGCGCCGGTTTAGAGTCCTGACATGTCGTCGCCCCAACTTATCGCCTGGAAGTGGTTACGGAATGGCGACGAGGCATTTCCCGCCCTGCTTGCCGCCCTCGATGCCGCCGGGGAAACCATTCGGCTCGAAACTTACATTTTTGCCAACGATTCGCTGGGTCGGCGCTTTCGGGATGCGCTGGTGCGGGCCCGTCAGCGCGGGGTGGCGGTAAACGTTTTGGTGGACGCGGTTGGCTCCATGGAACTACCGGGTGATTTTTGGTCGCCGTTGACGGCAGCGGGCGCGGCGGTGCGGGTGTTCAATCCCCTGGCCTTAAGCCGTTTTGCAATTCGGGATCACCGCAAGTTGCTGGTCTGTGACGCCCGAGTGGGCTTCGTGGGCGGTTTCAATATCGCAACGGAATACGAGGGCGACGGTGTGACGCGTGGCTGGCTCGACTTGGGGTTGCAGATTGAAGGACCGCTGGCGTTGGCGCTGGCTGACGCATTTGACAAGATGTTTGCGCAAGCGGATTTCCGCCATAAACGCCCCTTGCGCTGGCGGCGTGGCCTGCGGCGGCATACTGTGCTTTCGGCCGGCGAACAACTGCTGCTGGGTGGGCCGGGACTGGGCCGTAATCCGATCCGTCGCGCGCTGCGCACCGATCTCGCGTCGGCTCGTGTGGTGCAGGTGATGGCCGCCTATTTTCTCCCGCCGCGGTCGCTGCGTCGGGATTTTGCCCGGGCGGCGCGGCGCGGCGGAACGGTGCAATTCGTTCTCGCGGGCAAATCGGATGTGGCCTTCTCGCAACTCGCGGCGCGCAGTCTGTATCAACGTTTGCTCAAATCCGGCGCGGAGATTTACGAATACGGGCCGCAGGTGCTGCATGCGAAGCTGATCCTCGTGGATAATGCGGTGTATGTCGGGTCGGCCAACTTGGACCCCCGCAGCCTGGGGATTAATTACGAATTGATGCTACGATTGACAGATCCGGCCCTGGTGGCCGAGGCCCGGGTGATTTTTCGCGCGGCGCAGGCCCAGGGGCGGCGGATCGAGGTTGCCGAGTGGAAGACCGCGCGCAGCTTCTGGACGCGGCTGCGGGAACGCTGGGCGTATTTTGTTCTGGCCCGTGTGGATCCCCACGTGGCGCAGCGGCAATGGCGTTCGCTGCCGGAATAGCGTGGTGATCTTTCGCTTCGCTTACCGGGTTAGGGCGAAGAGGTAGCGCTGCACGCGGGCCGCGTCGTCGGTTTGTTTGAGTTCGAGATAGATCTGCTCCAAGTTGCCGCACATGCGGGCCAGCATCCGACGCGCGCTCATCGGTTTGAGATACTCCTCGCGGCCCTCGTGGTGGCAGCGGGCGAGATGATCCATGCAATCACTGCGCGTCAGGAGTTTACCCAGGTTGAAAGCATCCACGTACACTTCCTCCAGCGCCGTCTGATAGCGACAAAGGGAATGCCCTGGCAGGCCAATACCGCAGACGGGCAGCCCGAGCCGTTGGGTGAGGAGGGTGTAAACCAGGCAGAGGCTGATGGGATTGCCCGTGCGCCGGTCCAGGACGCGGTTCAGAAAGCTGTTCTCCGGGTCATAATAATTCTCCATGTTGCCCGTAAAGTTGAGTTGCGTAAAAATGTATTCGTTGATCCGGGTTAGCAGCCGTTCCTGCGGATTGCTCGCGGCGAGCCATTCGCGGAGTTCGCCGGCGTAGTCATCCAGCAGCGCGCGATAGGCGGTGGCGTTGATCTCCGGATACTGCGTCTGCGCCAGGAGCCAGGCGCCGGTTTCCAAATCCAGTTGCGCCTCGTTCTGCAGGCAATAAGCCATGAAGCGCGCGTCCGCAATCTCGCGATCAAAATGCTGGATCAAGTCCTGGGCATGCCGGCGCAACATGGGGTCGCTGCTCAGGCGGCAGGGCTTGAGCCAGACTTGGGTGTCGTGGCCGAGGGACAGGATCCTTTGCCGCACCGCCTGATACACCGACGGATCTTCGTCGCCGAGCAGGTTGATCAACGCCGTCCGTTCACCCTCAGGCAGCGGACCCCAGTTTTGTTTCGCAGTTGCAGTTTGCATTACTTTTTGCTGTCCCAATAAACATCATGATGCCGGCGGCAACAATTCAGGGCCGGGCGGGAATTGACCCCGGTGGAACTCCGAAGTGGGTAGGGTGGAATTGGCTTTGGTTGCGGTGGCGGGGAAGCTCATCCATGACCGGCCCGGAACATGGTTGAAGCTCGCACCGTTGGTTGAACCGGGCGGCGGAACGGACCCGTTTAGCCCGGTTTACTTGCCCGCGAGCGCTTCTCAGTTTCGATTTTGCGTAGCGTTTCCTCGAACAACGCGCGCTGTTCGTGGCGACTCTCAGTGCGGACGCGGGCGGCGTCGAGCAGGGCCATCACTGCGGCAAGCGCGGTGATGAAGAAACAACCGGTCCAGTAGAGCAGAAATCCCATGGGCGAAAACCGGCCTTTGAGCGCCGTTTCCCCCGCTACCAACATTCCAATAGCGCCGAGCAGGCAGAGCACTCCGAACCAGCGGCGGCGAGCTTTGACATTCAAACCCATGCCGCCAGCCTAGATTGGCGAAGTCATTTCGGCAACGGCGATGGCGAGCAGCCTAACTGTCACGAACTTCTGGGACAGATTGCCGTCGCAATTGAAGTGCGGCTTTGCTGGGCGGTGCGTGCTTCAGACGTCTCAGCGACCGCTTAGCTCGCTCGCGGGTGCCGAGTCTTACGGTGCTGGCTTACGCGGTGTTCACCCGGGTGTTGTTCTTCGCGCAAACATCTTGGTAGTTGATAGTTTTCCGGTTTCTTGCCGCTGTCGGCGGCGGCGGGAAGTCGGCGGTTGGCGAACTGAAAATCCGCAACCGAGCACGCCCAATTGCGGCAGAGGTCAGGGTTCAAGTGATGGTTGACAATGCTTGCTTCTTGCCAGTGACGATTCCCGAGCCAAACGGGATTGGGCGATTTACCTGTGGCGCGTTGCTTTTCAATCGGCGCTTGATGCGTAAAGCGGCCCCACTTGGGAGGGTGAGCGATCTGGCGCGAAAACAGCATTCCGGCCGGCAGCCCTTTTCCCTAAAACCCCTGCCTTTGTCTTTTCGGGCGGTTGCGGACGGCTTGTCTCGAAGGTGAGCGATCAGCACCTCGTCATGCTATGTGCTGGCTTGTTGTTTCTGCCGGCGTCCGTGATCTACGGTTTTCGACCGAAGGCAGAAGATTGACGGCTGAACGGAGCGAACCCGCGCCCTTGGGGTAGATCGTGAAATTTGGCGTTGTGAGGAATGCAGACTTGCTTTAAGTTTTGCGCGTGTCCAACAAATTACCATTTGTTTGGGTGACCGATGGGAGCCGGCGATCCGGTGACGACCGGGTCCTATCACGGATAGCTCCCCTCGACGAAAGGCATGTTGATTATGGAACCGCAACTCGTTAATCAAAAACCTTCCCGCCCCAACCGGGCTTTCACGCTGATCGAATTACTGGTGGTCATTGCCATCATTGCTATCTTGGCGGCCATGCTGTTACCGGCTTTGAGCAAGGCCAAAGCACAGGCCCAGCGGATCAAGTGCCTGGGCAACATCAAGCAGATCCTGTTGAGTACGCATCTGTATGTTACGGATTTCAATGACATACTGCCATACACCTCCTGGAGTTCCGGCACCATGAACAAGGCCAACTGGTGCTACATGCGCGTTTCCAACTCAACCAACCAATTCGACGTTTCCCAGGGGCAACTTTGGCCCTACCATAAATCATCGGCGATTTATTGGTGTCCCATCGAGAATACGAACACCATTTTCTTCAAGCAGCGCGAGATGAAGGTTTGCAGTTATACCATGAATGGCTCGGTTTCGGGCTTCGGGACAACGCCTGCGGTGGTGCCTTACGTCAGTTACAAAATGGCGCTGTTTCGTCCGGACGCCATGATTTATTGGGAATCCAATGAAAATTTACCCTCAAATTACGACAATGTGGCCAGTAGCCCGGACGAAGGTGCCAGCCAGCGGCACAATGGCGGGATCGTGATGGGTATGTTCGGTGGCCAGACCGAGTTCATAAAATTCACCAAGTACGCCGTCGAGGCCGGCATCGGTGGCTATCCAGGCATCCGCCCCGGCCGCATGTGGTGTAATCCCGGCAGCCCTAAGGGGGATTGAGTTGGAATCTTGTAACACAGTCATCGGACAATCTCGCTATGAAAGTATCATGTAGTTCCTCGGTCGCCTGCGGTTTGAGCCTCGTTTTGTTCCTCGCTGTCAGCGGATGCAGCAAGGCGGACAAGGAGATCACCGTGGCTGCCACGCCGCCGCCGCCAAAAGAGGCGGCGTCCCAGCTTCAACAGGCTTTCACCGGCGCAAACGCAGAGGTCAAGCAAACCGCCAAGGTCGCTTCTGAGGCGCTGGAAACCGCCAATTACGAGCAAGCGGTACAATCACTCACGGTGATCAAGGCGCGGGAGAACCTGACCTTACAGCAAGGCACGGCTGTGTACAACTCAGAAATGGCCTTGGAAGCCAAATTGATCGCGGGGGTCCAAGCCGGCGATCCGAATGCCATTCGCGCCTACGAGTTGTTGAAGAAGAGCAAGCGCCGTTAGCCGCTCTTGCCCCAACAAACGCCTCACGCTGCTTCCCCTCAGTCGGGGTTCATTCCAATCAGATTTTGATTTGTTTTTTCGTGGCTCGCTGTAAATTAATGCCTTGTACTCCGGCTTGAAGAAATGAATTGCGTGCGGTCATCATTCCAACGATCCCTAGGACATTTGTTCGTCGGTTGGGTGCTCGTCCTGGGAAGCCCGTGGGCGAGCGCCGAGGCGAAGGCGCCGGTTGATTTTAACTCGCAAATCCGGCCGGTGCTTTCGGCAAAGTGCTTTTCCTGTCATGGCTTGGACGCGAATGCACGCAAAGCCAAGCTGCGCCTCGACGTGCGCGAGCAGGCGACGCAGGAACGCGACGGTACTTTTCCGATCAAACCTGGCGATTTGAAACGCAGCGAAGTGGTCCTCCGCATCACCAACCCCGATCCGGAACAAATCATGCCGCCGCCCAAGACGGGCCATCCGTTGACGCCGGCGGAAATTGAACTGCTAAAGAAGTGGGTGCAGCAAGGCGCGCCCTACGGCGGCCATTGGGCGTTCGTCAAACCCGAGCGGCCCGAACTGCCAAAAATCAAGAATCAGGCGTGGCCGCGAAACGCCATTGACCGGTTCATTCTGGCCAGGTTGGAAGCCAGCAAACTGAAGCCTTCGCCCCCGGCGGATCGCTATGCGCTCATTCGCCGACTTTCCCTGGACTTGATCGGCCTGCCCCCGGCACCGGCTGAGGTGGATGATTTCGTCAAAGACCAATCGCCACATGCCTACGAGAAAGTCGTGGATCGATTGCTGGCGTCTCCCGCTTACGGCGAGAAATGGGCGCGCATGTGGCTCGACCTTGCCCGCTACGCGGACTCGTACGGCTACGGTCAGGATTCGTTGCGCGCGAATAATCCGTGGCCGTACCGCGACTGGGTCATCAACGCGTTCAACCGCAATCTGCCGTTTGACCAATTCACGGTGGCGCAAATTGCCGGTGATCTCCTCGCGGAACCGACGGAGGAGCAAATCGTCGCCACGGCTTTTCATCGCAACACGATGACCAACGTCGAGGGCGGCACCGATGATGAGGAGTGGCGCGTGGCCGCCGTGAAGGATCGCGCCAACGTCACCCTCCAGGCGTGGATGGGACTGACGATGGGCTGCGCCCAATGTCACACGCACAAATTCGATCCGATCACGCAGAAGGAATACTACCAGTTCTACGCGTTCTTTAATCAAACCGCGGATAACGACCAACCTGACGAGCAACCGTTTGTGTCCTGGCCAACCCAGGAGCAGCGCGCTAGGACCGCGCAGTTGAAGCGCAACATTGCGGCGCTCGAGGAGAGGATTTCGCTGGAGGATCCGGTGTTGGCTGGCGAGTTCGCGGCTTGGGAAAAAGCAAGCCACTCCCCCGGAAACTGGAAGGTGCTCGAACCCGGCATATTTGAATCGGCGAGCGGCACGACATTCACGAAACTGGAAGACCAATCTCTACTTGCGGGCACAAATTCACCTGTCCAGGACACTTACACCGTCAAGTTCGCTTCTTCGTTGGGCAAAGCTACGGCGCTCCGGCTCGAAGTGCTGCCGGATGCTTCACTGCCCGGGAACGGACCAGGCCGGGCCGCCAGCGGGAAGTTTGTGCTGAATGAACTGGGGATTTCCTTGAAGGCGGAGCGCAATATGGCCAGACAGGCGCGGTTTATCCGGATTGATCTGCCGGGCAAGGATCGAATTCTGTCGCTCGCCGAAGTGCAGGTGTGGCACGGCAGCGACAATCTGGCGCGGAAGGGCAGGGCGTCGCAGTCCAGTGTTGATTTTGACGGTCCGCCGGATCGGGCGATTGACGGCAATACGAACGGCGATTACGAAGCCGCAAAATCCACAACCCACACCAAAACGGAGAATGATCCATGGTGGGAAGTGGACCTCGGTGAACCGCGAACTCTGGATTCTGTCGTGGTTTGGAATCGAACCGGTGGTGAGGTTGGTGAACGGTTGGCGAATTTTCGCTTGCAGGCACTCGACGGCAACCGGCAGCCGGTCTGGACCACGCAGGTATCAACCGCACCAAACCCCAGCACCACATTGAAGCCGGACGATGCGGTGGTGGCCTTTAAGCGGGCGACCGCCACGTATAGCCAGGACGGTTTTGATGTGGTGAAGTTGGTGGCAAGAAACCCCAAGGCGAAGGAAGGTTGGGCGATTGGCGGCAGCGATGCCAAAGCCCAAACCGCCGTTTTTGAATTCTCCGCGCCACTCCTGGCGGGTGAAGTGACAGTCAAACTGGTTCAGAATTTCGGCGAGCGGCATACATTGGGACGATTTCGTCTGGCGCTGACGGAATCGGCGTTACCGTCAGTCGCGTTGCCGCCCAGCATCGAAGCGCTTCTGGCCATCGGAACGGAACAGAGATCAACTACGCAACGGAAGGAGTTGCTGCAATGGTACCAGAACTACGCGCATGCCACGGCGGACATTCGCCGGCAGATTGAGCCACTGGAGAAAGAACTCGCCGGGATCAAACCGTCCCAGGTGCCGATCATGCGCGAACTGGCCGCGGACAAACGCCGTGTTACTCGTTTGCTGAACAAGGGCAATTATCTCGACCCGGGCGAAGAATTATCAGCCAGCGTTCCCGCTTCTTTTCACGCCTGGTCAGCCGCCCTGCCGACCAATCGTCTGGGCGTGGCGCAATGGCTGATGAGTCCGGAGAATCCCCTGACTTCTCGCGTCACGGCCAACCGTCTCTGGGCGCAGATTTTTGGTCTCGGGCTGGTGGAAACGGAGGAGGATTTCGGTACGCAGGGTTCGTTGCCGAGTCATCCGGAGTTGCTCGACTGGCTGGCCTTGGAACTGCAGGACACCGGCTGGGACTGGAAGAAGTTACTGAAGCTGCTCGTTACGAGTGCGACTTATCAGCAGTCGGCGCGGGTTACGCCGGAACTCCGGCAATTGGATCCGCGCAACCGGCTGCTGGCGCGCGCCTCACGCCGGCGGTTGGACGCGGAAATGATCCGGGATCAGGCGCTGGCCTTGAGCGGGCTGCTCAGTCACAAGTTGGGCGGGCCAAGTGTATATCCTCCGCAACCGGATGGTTTGTGGCGGGTGGCGTTCGACGGCGCGCGGGCGTATCCCACGAGCCTAGGCGAAGATCGTTATCGGCGTGGGCTCTACACCGTTTGGCGGCGCACGGTTCCGTATCCCAGCATGACGACGTTCGATGCGCCGAGCCGGGAAAGTTGCACCTTCCGGCGATTGCCAACGAACACCCCTCTCCAGGCGTACGTCACGTTGAATGATCCCGTTTATGTCGAGGCGGCGCAGGCGTTGGGCCGACGGATGGCGCGTGAAGGCGGGGCAACCGTTGAAGATCGCATTCGCTTTGGTTTGAAGCTGGTGCTGGTCCGCCCGCCGGCTAAGTCGCAAATTGTCGCCCTGAAAGCCTTGTTTGCATCGGAACTGGCTCACTATCGCGACGCGGAAAGCGAGGCCGTCAAACTTTCGACCAACCCGCTTGGTCCGTTGCCAGCGGGCCTGAGTGCCGCCGAAGCCGCGGCGTGGACGGTGGTGGCCAACGTGTTACTCAACCTGGATGGGGTTTTGGTGAATGGGTGACCTTGCCTCCGACCTTCTGCATTTTATGGAATCACTGAATTTTCGTCTGGCCAACGCGCGGGCCATGACGCGCCGGCATTTCTTTTCCCGCACGGGGCTGGGCCTGGGGGGTATCGCGCTCGGCGGTTTGTTTGCGCGCGATGGCATGGGGGCCCTCGCCAACCCAGCAACGGCTGCCGCCGGTCCGCTGGCCATCAAGCCGCCGATGTTTCCGGCTCGCGCCAAGTCCATCATTTACCTGCATATGGCCGGCGCCCCGCCCTCGTTGGACCTGTTCGATTACAAGCCGAAGCTGAAGGAGCTGCACATGCAGCCATGTCCGGAGTCGCTGTTTCAAGGGAAACGGTTTGCGTTCATCAAGGGCACGCCGAAGATGCTGGGCTCGCCGCACAAATTCCATCAGCACGGCCGGAGCGGCGCATGGGTGAGTGAGATTCTGCCGCATCTGGCGGGGATTGTGGACGACCTGTGCATTGTGAAGTCGCTGCATACGGATCAGTTCAATCACGCGCCGGCCGAGCTCTTTCTCTTTACCGGGCTGGCGCGGCCGGGCAATGCCTCCCTGGGTTCATGGGTGACTTATGGTCTGGGCAATGAAAACCAGGACCTGCCCGGTTTCATCGTGCTGTCGAGCGGGGGCTCTGATCCCAGCGGGGGCAAAGGCCTCTGGAGCAGCGGTTTTTTGCCGAGTGTTTATCAAGGCGTGCAATGTCGCACGACCGGCGAGCCGATTCTGTATGCCAATGATCCGCCCGGTATGGACCGCGAAAGCCGCCGCCGCAGCCTCGATGCCCTGCGCCAATTGAATGAAGCGGAGGCGAAACTGTACGGTGATCCGGAAACCGTCACACGCATTGCGCAGTACGAACTGTCGTATCGGATGCAGATCAGCGTGCCGGAGATTTTTGACATTTCCAAAGAGCCGGTCGCCATCCGCGAATTGTACGGCGCGAAGCCGGGCGAAGGCGGGTTTGCCAACAACTGCCTGCTGGCACGCCGGCTGGTCGAAAAGGGCGTGCGGATGGTGCAGCTTTTCGATTGGGGCTGGGACATGCATGGCACCGCCAAGGACAACGATCTTGTCACCGGGCTGCCCAAGAAATGCCTGGATATTGACCGGGCGTGCGCGGCGCTCATCACGGATTTGAAACAGCGCGGCCTGCTGGACGAGACGCTGGTGGTTTGGGGCGGCGAATTTGGCCGGACGCCGATGAACGAGGCGCGCAACGGTTCCACGTTCCTGGGTCGCGATCATCACCCGAATTGTTTCACCATGGTGCTGGCGGGCGGCGGCATCAAGCCCGGCATCGCTTATGGCGAAACCGACGAATTTGGTTATGACGTTGTGCGCGACAAAGTCAGCGTGCGCGATTTGCAGGAAACGATCCTGCACCAACTCGGCCTCGATGCGCACCGTTTCACGTACCCGTACCTGGGGCTGCAACAGCGATTGATTGGTCCCACGGAAGAGGCGCAGTTGATCAAAGGAATCTTGAGTTAAGCCAGCCGTGCGAGGCGCTAGTATTACTCTGTTAAGTAAAATCTTGTATTTTTTGGGATTGTACGCGAGTCTTCGCTTCCATGGAATGGAACGAGCAACTCTGGCGGCAAAGTCAGGAATATCTTTCACCGTTTATGATTCCG
>JADLHS010000705.1 GCA_020848635.1 Limisphaerales bacterium | reverse complement strand
TGCAGAACCGTTCGGCGACGCCATTGGAGCGCATCGCGCGCCACTTGTAGTGATCGCCGGCGAGCCAGATCTCGAACAGGTTGCGGAAGCGGCGGTTCTCCGCGATGTCGCGCGGCGGCAGGTGATTATGGTAATCCAGAATCGGCTCAGCCTCCGCAAACTGATGATACAGGCGGCGGGCGGTTTTGGTTTGGAGCAGAAAATCTTCGTGGATGAATTTCATGACGTTCCATTGTGAGGGAGTGAACGCCGGTTTGCCAAGTCTGTCTGGCGCGAGGCGAACGCATGGTAACCATGGTCATTTGCCAGTTCTTTGCGGGTCAGAGCCATTGCCGATAAACTTTGGGCGCGGCAGCGTCTTGGACTGCGGCAGCCCTCTGCCGCTTTGAACACCGTCGGCGACCGATAGCGGCAGGGGGCTGCCGCAGTCCAAAACCTAACGGGGCGACCTAATTTCCGGGTTTCCGGGAAAGTGATGGCGGACGAGCTTCGGGCTGGAAGTTGCGCGGCTAAGATGGAAATGTTCCCCAACCAATCCGCAGCAGAGCCTGCCCGCCGGGCCCGACGCAAACCCGCCTTGTGTCGCTGGAAACGGTTCCCGATCCGGGCCACACGTGAATATCTCCTCGCGCTGCTCCCCGCGATTCCTGATATGAGAAATCGCCCTGGGCTATTACACGCGTCGCTGGGGGTGCCATGCCGCGGAGAATGCTGTCCTCCCCGTGAGTTTCCAATACCAAGAACCTCTTTAAGAAACCTTTATGGGCGACCCCTTTACGAGCCCTCTACGGTTGTAGCCGCTCTCGATGCGGCAAATGGTCACGATTCCAGCGAGCCAAGGCCGCATCGCTGGTGTCTTCAAAAAGAGACTTCAACGTCGGCGACTCAACGTGGCCGTCGCAGAAAAACAAGTTGGCTTTGCCTTGGTGGCGGGAATAACTCCTTGTTGTGCTTCCGAAATAATCCTGCAAATTACTTGTTCGCCAAAGAAATGACCTGCCATCTATAATCACACCATTGCCTCCTTCAAATGAATCACCGATGGCTATCATCCCACTTGGATTTACGACTTCGGAATCTTTTACAGGAGGAGACATGGATTTAGCCGGTCCTTCATGCCAGAAGTAATGTCCACCAAGACCGAGTGAATCCGATTGAGTGCTCAAACCGTAAACGTTGTAAGCATAAGAGAAATATCCTTGCTCCGCTGGAATGCTTGAAGGCCGTGGAGCAGAAGAACAATGCCACACCCCTTTAGTCCTTGCTTCGGACGCCGTCGGACTGCGAACAGGATCCGCTTTATTCAATATTCCCTGGAGAGCAGTTTCCCAACTGGTCTGATGGTCAGCGTAGCCGCCGGATTTCAGAAATTCCGGGTTGCCTCCAAGAGGATATACCGCATTGTCACCCACAAACTGCTGTAAAGTCAGGCCAAGTTGGCGAACATTATTTACGCATTGAACTCGTTGTGCCTTCTGTTTGGAGCGACTCAGTGTGGGAAGTAAAAGTGCCGCCAGAACTCCGATGATGGCGATGACGACCAGTAGTTCAACCAATGTGAAGCCGTCTTGATTGTTTTTTCGCATGCCAGATTAGACGTGCTCGCTGTGGCTCCGTCACGCTTATTTCACGAACCGTCATCGCGTTCTGGCACACCACCACCCTTCCCAGACTCTTTGCGGTGGCGCTTAATGACAATCCAAGGGTGGTGCGCTTGGTCAGGTGGAAAATCAGAATCCGCGCTCCGTCAGCCCTTCTACCCATCTGAAAGGGGTCTCCCCGACGAAGCAAGCCTCTAGTCCTCGGAGCGGCCTAATTTCCGGGGCTCCTGGAAAATGATGGCGGTCGGGGTTCGGCCTTTGCTACGTTACTGCCACCATTCAGATGAATCAAAACCATCTCAAACTCGGCAAATATTCCCTCGGTATGGGCGACCGCTTTGCGCAGGAGGCGGAGGCGCAGTTGCGCGCCTGCGTTCTTGCGGCGGAGCACGGCGCGAACGTGGTGCCCGTCTGGAACAAATCCAACCGCGAACACCTGATCATCGGCTCCGAGCCGGACTCCGTGCGGGCGGCGGCGGTCGCGGCGGTGAAGCAGCTCGGCTGGACGGCTGGATGGCACATTGACGCCGATCATATCCGGCTTGAGACGGTGGATCGTTTTCTGTCGGCATCGGACTTCTTCACAATTGATGTGGCGGACTCGATTGGCAAACCAGCGAAGCCCGAGGACGTCCGGAAATTCGCCGACC
>JADLHS010000651.1 GCA_020848635.1 Limisphaerales bacterium | reverse complement strand
CTGACGAGACGCATTGCTTCGGCGCTGCGCGCAAGGCATCTTGGTTCCGGTTTATGCGACCACCCGCCGCCCCAGCCGACCGTCCCGCTCCCGCCGCTTCCGCGGTGGTCACCGAACTGTCCGTGACGGGCATGACGTGCAACAACTGCGCCCGGCATGTCACCGAAGCGCTCCAAAGCGTGCCGGGTGTGCACAGTGCCTCGGTCGCCTTGGAAGCAGGCCGGGCGTCCGTGCGCTGGACCGCCGAGGCGGCGCCCAATTCCAGCCTGCTGGTCGAGGCCATCCAGCGGACCGGCTTCGCGGCCCGACCAGCGCCCGCCGCGGCCGACCATGCCTCCGCACCCCGCGCGGACTGGCATCTCAATCTGTGGGTTGGGGGCGGTGTCACCGGCGCGCTGATGCTGGGCGAATGGCTTTTCGATCTCGGCATGGTGCGCTGGTTTCAATGGCTGTCGTTCGCCCTGGCCAGTGGGGTCCAAACCTTTTGCGGCGCGCAATTTTATCGCGGGGCGTGGCGGCAACTCCGGGTCGGCAATTCGAACATGGATACGCTGGTGGCGCTCGGCTCGACCACGGCGTTTGGCTATAGCGCGTGGGCCTTGTTCACCGGCGCCGGTGGGCATCTGTATTTCATGGAGGCCACCGCGATCATTACGCTCATCAGCGTCGGCCACTGGATCGAAGCGCGGGTAAGCGCGCGGGCTTCCAGTGCGCTGCGGGCGCTGATGCAGCTCGCGCCGCCGACGGCGCGGAAGATAATCGCCGCCCTTCCGGTGGCCTCTCCTGCCCTCCCGTTGGGACACGAACTTTTTGGACTGCGGGGGCAGGCGAAGCGCAATCCCGCTTTTGACCTGCGATTCGCACCGAGCGCAACTCCCAACGCGCCGGCGCCGCCGCGTTTTGCCGGCGCAGTCCAGGAGGAAAAGGAGGTTCCCGTTTCCGAACTCAAGATCGGCGATCAGGTGGTATTGCGACCCGGTGACCGCGTGCCGGTGGACGGCAAGGTCATAGAGGGGGAATCCGCCGTGGACGAAGCGATGCTCACCGGCGAATCCGTGCCGGTGGACAAAGCGGCAAAGGCCGAACTTTATGCGGGCACCGTGAATCTTAATGGTCGGCTCGTGATGCGGGTTACGGCTACGGGCGAAGCCACCGCACTGGCGCACATCATTGCCGCCGTTCAACGAGCGCAGACCAGCCGGGCCGGGATCCAGCGGCTCGGCGACCGCGTGAGCAATGTTTTCGTGCCCATCGTTGTAACCATGGCCATCGCGGCCGGCCTGTGGTGGGGGCTCGCGCCCGCTTCCGCCAGCCATGTTCATGATTGGCTCGCGCAATTCCTCTGGTCGGCCCATCCGCCGACCGGTGCGGCGGCAGGATTCATCATCGCGGCGGCGGTGCTGATCATCGCCTGTCCGTGCGCGATGGGTCTGGCCACGCCCGCCGCCATCATGGCCGCCGCCAATGCCGCTGCCCGCCGGGGAATTCTCATTCGGGACGGGGTAGCGTTGGAAAAGGCCGGCGAGGTGACAGCGGTGATTTTTGACAAGACGGGCACGTTGACGATGGGCCAACCCGAGGTAGTGAAGGGCTGGCAATGTAGAGGACGACGTGAGGAGTCTCCAACTTCAAGCGGCAAAGTGCAGGAAAAGTCAGAGACGCCTCACGTCCTCTCCTACGAAGGATGGGCGGCGGCGCTTGCCCGACATTCAACCCATCCGATCAGTCAGGCGTTGGCAAAACTTTCAACTGAAGACATTAAGTTCAGCAATTGGCAGGAGGTGCGCGGAGCCGGAGTGGAAGGTAACTTCCACGAGCCAAAAGGCATGGCACGGCTCGGCTCGTTGTCGTGGCTGCGGGAAACGAAGGTGGATCTCACGGCGGGCGAAAGTTTCATCGCGGAGTGGTCGGCCCAGGGCGCGACGCTCGTCGGACTTGCGCTCAACAACTCGCTCGCCGCCCTCTTCGCTGTGCGGGATACGTTGAAGTCGGATTCCACAAGGGTCGTGGCGCTGCTCCAGCAACAAGGACTGAGTGTCCACCTGCTCACCGGCGACAATCCGCAAACCGCCGGCGCCATCGCGAAGCAAGTCGGCATCGCGCCGGAAAACGTCTTCGCCGAAGTGCGCCCCGACCAGAAGGCGGAGTTCGTGAAACAGCTTCAAGCACGGGGCGAGCGCGTGGCATTCGTGGGCGACGGCATCAACGACGCACCCGCCTTGACCCAGGCGGATCTTGGCATTGCCGTGAGCCGGGCCAGTGACGTGGCGCGTGAGGCGGCGGACATCATTTTGCTGAAATCGGAGATCGCCGCCGTGCCGGAGGCGTTGGCCCTGGCACGGGCGACGTTGCGGACGATCAAGCAGAATTTATTCTGGGCATTTTTCTACAATGCGGTCGGCGTGCCGTTGGCCGCGCTGGGGTTCATGAGTCCGGTGCTCTGCGCGGCGGCGATGGGCGGGTCTGATCTACTGGTGATTGGCAATGCCTTGCGGCTGAACCGGCGGAAATTTGTCTTTGCGCGGAAGCACCGGGACGGCTAACGTTAGCGCGGTTTGTCCGATGGTGTAATGGTAACACAGCGCCCTTTGGAGGCGTTATTCATGGTTCGAATCCATGTCGGACAGCCACCCAAAGTTCAAACCGGTCCGGAAATCATTCATAACCCGGGTTTTCATGGATCAACCACCACTCATCGCCCAAGAGCCGTCGCCTGCGAACAATGCGCCCAGCACGTCGCTGGCCGCGCGGTTGCTGAATGTGTTCGCCGCGCCCACCGAGGTGTTCGAGGAGATCAAAACCAGCCGCTCAACCACCGCAAATTGGCTCGTGCCAGCGCTGATCACCGCCGTCGTCATGGCGGTGTCCATGGTCATCGTCGCCTCCCAGCCGGCCATTCAACAAAAAGTGCGCGAGCAACAGGATCAGGCCATTGAGAAGCAGGTGCAGGCCGGGCGTCTGACGCGCCAGCAAGCCGATCAGCAACAGGTCTTAATGGAAAAGTTGGGCAGCGGGAAGGTGCTTCAAGCGGGAGCCGGGGTGGTCGGGGTTTTCTTCGGGATCGGGCGGGTGTTCTGGTGGGCCACGGTGCTGTGGTTGCTGGGCCGGTGGTTGCTGCGGACGCGGTTCGGCTACGGCAAGGCGATGGAAGCAGCGGGGATTGCGGGCATGATCGGCGTGCTGGGCATGATCGTGACGATGCTGTTGCAGGTGAACTTTAGCAATCCCAGCGCCTCGCCGAGTCTGGCGCTGGCGGTGGGCGATTTCGACGCGAAAAAGCCCGGCCACCTGCTGCTAGCCGCGCTCGATGTGTTTCAGGTTTGGCAGGCAGGGGTGCTGGGCTGCGCCCTCGCCCGGCTGGCCGGCGTACCGTTTCTGCGCGGCGCCTTTGTGATGTTTGGCTTCTGGATCGTCTGGCAATCGCTGGCCATCGGCGTGGGCGCGATGGCGGGCCGGATGTTTGGCTGAGCGGTCCGCCCATTTTGCTTGAACAATCGCCCCCCAACTGCGTCCATACCCTGAAATCATTTCCCATGGCCAAACCCAACAAAGGTCGCAAGCTTATCATCTTCACCGTCATCGGCCTCGGGCTCGTTGCCCTCACGCTAACGGCGGTGTTCAAGAAACGCGAAGTCGTTATCGCGGTCCAGACCGAGAAGGTGACGCGCCGCAACCTGACCGAACTCGTGGTGGCCAACGGCAAGATCCAGCCGGTCGTCCAAGTGGTCATTAGTCCGGAAGTGGCCGGCGAAATCACGGTGTTGCCGGTGAAGGAGGGGGATCGCGTGAAGAAGGGGGATTTGCTCGTGCAGATCAAACCGGACAACTACGAGGCCAGCCGCAATTCTGCCGAGGCCAATTTCATGTCCGCCATTGCCAGCCGAACGGTCGCGCAGGCCGAGCTCGACAAGGCCGAGACCGAATACAAACGCAACCAGGAGTTGTTCCGCACCAAGCTCGTGTCTGATTCCGTGATGCTGGATTTCAAAACGGTTTTTGATGTCGCCAAGCTGCGCTACACCAATTCCGTTCACCAGGCCAATCAGGCCAAATACGGCCTCGACAAGGCGCGGGACGATTTAAGCAAGACCACCATCCAGTCGCCCATGGACGGCACGGTGACGCGCCTCCGTTCGCAACTCGGGGAGCGCGTTCTCGGCACGTCCTTCAACATGGGCACGGAAATCATGACCATCGCCAACCTCGAAGCGATGGAGGCGCGGGTGGACATTGGCGAGATTGACGTCGTGCTGATCCAGCCCGGGCAGCGCACGCGCCTGGAGGTGGATGCGTTCAAGGACCGCAAGTTCACCGGCACCGTCACGGAGATCGCCAACGCGTCGAAGGGGTCCACCAGCCTTGGCTCGTCCAGCCAATCGCAGGAGGCCACCAAGTTTGAAGTGAAAATCCGGATCACGGAAAAGGAAGGCTTCCGCCCCGGCATGTCGGTGAGCACGGAAATCGAAACCCGTTACGCCACCAATGTGCTGACTGTGCCCATTGCCGCCGTCACCACCCGAATGCCCAAGGGGGCGGGCACCAACTCGGCGGCCACGCCGGCGAAGCCGGTGGAGGCGGACGCCGATCCCAATGTCGTCAAAGTCCAGAAACCCGCCAAGGATGCGCCCAAGCCGGTGGAGGTGATTTTTGTGGTCGAAGGCGATCATGTGAAGCAAGTGCCCGTGAAGATCGGCATCAGCGACGACAACTATTGGGAGATCACCGAGGGGTTGAGCGAAGGGCAGGAAATTGTCGCCGGCGGTTACAAAGCCGTGAGTCGCGAGCTGGAAGACGGCAAGAAAGTTCGCAAGAGCACGCCGGAAAAGAGCGGCGACAAGGAGAAGAAGTGAAGCGCGGCCAAATTCGAATGACGAAGGACGCAAGGCGCGTTTGCCATTGTTCCTTCCGGTTATGAGCCTCATCCGCCTCGAAAAAATCTCCCGCCGCTACCAGATGGGTGCGGAGACGGTTCACGCGCTGCGTGAGGTCTCGGTCGAAATCCAGCGCGGCGAATATGTCGCCATCATGGGGCCGTCCGGCTCGGGCAAGTCCACCCTCATGAATCTGGTTGGCTGCCTCGATTCGCCCACCGCCGGCCGCTACGAACTCAACGGCACGGATGTCAGCCAGATGGACGACAACCAGCTCGCCGAAGTCCGCAACCGTGAAATCGGCTTTGTGTTTCAGACCTTCAATCTGCTGCCGCGGTCGAACGCCCTGCACAATGTCGAGTTGCCGCTCATTTACGGCGGCATGGGTGCGGTGGAGCGAAGAAAGACCGCGTTGGAATCGCTCGCCCAAGTCGGCCTCGCCGACCGGGTGCATCACAAGCCCAACGAACTGTCCGGCGGGCAACGCCAGCGCGTGGCCGTGGCCCGGGCGCTGGTGAACAAACCTTCGATCCTGCTGGCCGATGAGCCGACCGGCAATCTCGACTCCAAGACCGGCACGGAAATCATGGCCCTCTTCGAAGATCTGGCGCGCAAAGGCAACACGATCATCGTGGTCACCCACGAGGAAGAAATCGCCCGCCACGCCCGCCGCATCCTGCGCATCCGCGACGGGTTGATTGCGAGTGATGAGTTGGTGGGAGGCAGACCCGGATGAAAAAGTCTCAAAACGGGAGGAGCGCAGAGGCGGACCGAACGCAGAGAGTCGCCGGGATGCTGGGGGGCTGGAAGATCGTGCGACCGCCCGTTGAGATAATCCCCTCCGCTGCGCTTCTCTGCGTTCTTTGCAGTGCCACCCCCCGAACTCGTCGAGGCCGGCGAAGGTTTTCCCGGAGCGCGGGCGGTCTCCGCCCGCAGCGGTTCGTTAGCGGGGTAACGTCCGGATTGCCCACCGACTGCTCAGTCATTCACCCGCTGCGACCTGGGACCGGTCGCGCGCCTTTGGTTGCGGCTTCGCCGCGCGGCGTTCCTGCGATTATTGGGCCGGCCTTGATTGACATCAACTCGATCGCAGGATGCCGATGTTTCCGGGACGCATGAACTTCCTCACCGAACTGCGCGAGGGGCTGAGCATTTCGTTCGCGGCGATTCGCGCGAACAAAATGCGCGCCGCCCTCACCACGCTCGGCATCGTCATCGGCATCGTCACCGTCACGCTCATGGGCACGGCCATCGAGGGGTTGAACCGGTCATTCATGCAAAGCGTCTCCACCCTCGGGGCGGACGTGCTGTATGTGGACCGGCAGAATTGGGTCAATCACTCCCACGCCGAATGGCTGGCGATGATGAAACGCCGCGAGCTTTCGATTGACCAGTGCCGGGCCTTGGAGAAGCAGGCCACCTTTGCCGTGGCGGTTGCGCCAATCACCTCTCACCAGTATCCCGTCAAATTCAAGAATCGCCGGTCCGACAGCGTGGAAGTGCTGGGCACGACCGAAGCCTATCAAGCGACAAGCGGCATCGGTCTCGCGCAGGGGCGGTTTATCACCGCGGCCGAAGCCGAGGGCGGCCGGCCGGTCTGCGTCATCGGGACCGACGTGGCGACGAATCTCTTTCTTCACGAGACTCCGCTGGGCAAACCGATCGCCGTCGGTCCGCGCACGTTCGAGGTGGTGGGGGTGATGGAAAAACAGGGCAGCCTGTTCGGGGCGTTCAGCCTCGACAACCGGGTGATCATTCCGCTCCGGCAATTTACGACCTGGTTCTGGAGCAATCCCAGCCTGACCATCGCCGTGAAGGTGTCGAACGTGGCCCAGCTCGAAGACCAGCGGGAGGAACTCCGTCATGTGATGCGTCGCATCCGCCATATCGCGCCCGGACAACCGGATGATTTTTCCATCAACCAACAGGACCAGATCGTCGCCATGTTTCATCGCGTCGCCGGCACGATCGCCGCCATCGGCTTGTTCATTACCGGCCTCTCGCTGTTTGTCGGTGGGATTGGCATTATGAATATCATGTTCGTCTCGGTGGCCGAGCGGACGCGCGAAATCGGCATCCGCAAGGCCATCGGCGCGAAACGGCGCACCATCCTGCTGCAATTTCTCATCGAAGCCGCGAGCATCTGCCTGCTGGGCGGACTCATCGGGCTGGCCATCGCGTGGCCGGTGACGTTTGTGATCCAGAAATTCCTGCCCGCGACAATGTCATTTTCGGTCATGGGCATCGCGCTGCTGGTGTCGCTGGTGACCGGGGTGCTTTCAGGGTTTTTCCCGGCCTGGCGCGCGGCGCGGATGAATCCCGTGGATGCCCTGCGCGCCGAATGAAACGACAACGCCCAACTTTCCTGCTGGCCGAAGTCCGCGAGAGTTTTTCCATGGCCATGGCGGCGCTGGCCGCGCACAAGCTGCGCTCGGCCCTCACGTTGCTCGGCGTGCTGGTGGGCGTTTTTTCCATCATCGTCACGATGACCGCCATGCGCGTGCTCAAGGCGAACATCGAGCGCGAGATCAGTGATCTGGGCGCGCAATCCTTTGCCGTTCGCAAGTGGCCGGCGCTGTATTTTGGCGGGCCGGAAGGATTTGAAAAATTCTGGCGGCGCAAAAACATCACCCTGGCGCAGGGACAACTGGTCGAGGAAAAAGCCACGCTCGCGGCCAGCGTCGGCGTCGAAGGCACTTTCTGGGGCGGCGAGGTCGAGACGCGCTATGCCAAGACGCCGCCCTCGGTGCAATTGCTCGGGGAGACCCCCGGCAGCTTTCCCGCGCGCGGCTGGACGGTGGCGGACGGGCGCGGTTTGAACGAGAGCGACGTGGACAACGCCCGCGATGTTTGTGTGCTGGGCAATGCGCTGGCCAAAACGGTCTTCCCGTACGGTTCGCCGGTGGGCGAACGCCTCAAGATCAACGGCTTCAACTACGCCGTCCTGGGCGTCCTCGCGCCCAAGGGCGGCTCGCTCGGCGGCGAGCAGGATAATTTCGCGGTCGTACCCGTCACCACCGCGCTGAACCGCGCGGGCCGCTGGCAGTACAGCGTGACGATTCTCGTGCAAGCCCGGGACGCCGCGAGCTACGAAGACACCACCGAACAAGTCCGCGGCCTCCTGCGTGTGGCCCGCAAAGTCCCCCCCGGCGTTGAAGATGACTTCGAGCTGTTCTCCAATGATTCGCTCATCAGCCAGTTCAACACCTTCACCATGGCCGTGCGCATCGGGGTCTCGGTCGTGAGTTCGATTGCGCTCATCGCGGCGGGCATTGGCATCATGAACATCATGCTCGTCTCCGTTACCGAGCGGACGCGCGAGATTGGCATCCGCCGCGCGATCGGCGCGAAGAAACGCAACATCATGACGCAATTCATCATGGAAGCGGTGGTGCTTTGCGAGGTCGGCGGCGCGATCGGTGTGGCGCTGGGGATTCTCGGAGGCAACGCCGTCGCCTACTTCATGAAAATGCCTCCGGCGATCCCGTTCGACTGGATTGCGATCGGCCTGGTGATTTGTTCGATTGTGGGCGTGGTCTTCGGGACATACCCGGCGTACAAAGCGGCGAATCTGGATCCGATTGAGTCGTTGCGATACGAATAG
>JADLHS010000650.1 GCA_020848635.1 Limisphaerales bacterium | reverse complement strand
GGAGGAGCCCCAGCTCCACACATGGACATCGCCTCCGTTAATCTGACCGGAATCGCCTGATGCGGACCCGCATGTCAGGTGGTGTGGGGGCCGGGAGGGCAATCCTCCCGGCTACCCGATTAGGCCTTGGGGTTTTCATGCGAAAACATCGTCAGATGCCGAGATCGCCATAGAAAATAAAGAGCTGATAACACCAACAGCAGCCTCAGCGCATGCACAATCAGCCAGTCTGCGGCAAGATAAACAGAAAATCGTCTCAGAGTCCACAAACCTCCCAAAAGCACAATTGCCGAAATGTAGAAGGCAACTCGCCGGCGACTAAAGACGCCGATGATAAGTAAAAGCGTAAGCAAACCGCCGATGGGCAAGCTGGCGTGCGCATTGACTCATGGTTTTTGTTACCGAGTCGGGACCGTTGCCTCAATAGAATGTTACCCAAAAAAGGCAACGTATGAATATTGTGAGCAAAACGTCTCGGAAGGAAATTGTGGAAGCTTTGCGAGCGCGGTATGGGAAGGCCTCCAAATTTGAAAAAGGCCTGATCCTCGGAGAGTTTACCGCGGTCTCTGGCTACCATCGCAAGCATGCGATTCGATTATTGCGATCGTTGATGAAAGCGCCGCTAAAAGCCCTGGGGGCCAGCCAACGTGTCTACGACGAGGCGGTCAAGACGGCGCTGACGATCCTCTGGGAGGCGGCTGACCGGATTTGCGGCAAGCGCTTGAAGCCGGCGATACCCAACCTAATTCGCGCGATGGAAAAGCACGGGCATTTGCAACTCGACCCAGAGGTTCGCAAGCTGGTGTTGAAGGTGAGCGCGGCGACGATTGATCGGATGCTCACGCCCGTCCGAAAAGGTGCGGGTATCCGCCGGCGGCGGCACGCGAAAAAGCGGGTGAGCCGGGCGATTCCGATCAAAACCTTTTCCGATTGGAAGTAGCCATCACCGGGCTATCTGGAAGTTGACTTTGTAGTGCATGGTGGCGGTTCCATGTCTGGGGAGTATCTCCATAGTCTGGTGGTGACCGATGTTTGTTCGGGGTGGGTCGAAGCTGTGCCGCTGCTGGCTCGCGAACAGAACCTGGTGACCGCAGGGCTGGACCGGATCCGGGAACAACTTCCCGTGGTCACGTTGGGGATCGACTCGGACAATGATGGGGCATTCATCAACGAAACGCTGACGACTTACTGCCAGGAACAAGCCATCACCTTTACGCGGTCGCGGCCCCACCACTCGAACGATCAGGCGTGGATCGAACAAAAGAACGGGGCGGTGATTCGCCGCATGGTGGGCCACGAGCGATTTTCTGGGATCGTGGCGGGCCAAGCGCTAGCGCAATTGCTGCAGGTCGTGCGCCTCTATGTGAACTATTTTCAACCGTCATTCAAACTGCGGGAACGCGTGCGGGAGGGATCGAAAGTGAAGAAGTCATATCATCCACCGGCCACCCCCTGCGAACGGTTGCTGGCGCATGAAGCGGTGGCGGAAAAGAGCAAGGAGCAACTGCGCGTCCAACAAGAACGATTGGACCCGGTGGCCTTACTGCAACGGATACGCCAGGGACAATCCGCATTGGCGGCGCTGAGCACGGGCGCGCCGAACGAGGGGCCCGATCGCGAAAACTTGAACCAGTTTCTGGCTGGGTTGCCGGCGTTGTGGCGCTTGGGGGAGGTGCGCCCAACCCACCGCAAAGCCGATCCTAAAGCTCGCTATTGGCGAACGCGGCCGGAGCCCTTCAAGGATGTTTGGGGCGACATTTTGCTGTGGCTTCAGAAGGAGCCTGATCAGACCGCCAAGGGTTTACTCGAACGTTTAATTGAAAAGTATCCCGGCCAGTTTAGTCCAAAGCTATTGCGAACACTACAGCGGCGGGTTGGCGAGTGGCGGCGCACGATGGCACGCCGACTGGTTTTGGGTGGGGTAGAAGAACAGAAAGATGTGCAACCGGTCGCCGTCATTGTGCCCCTGACGGGGTAGTCCGCGCTCCGGCTCGCTACGCACGCCTCCGCGCGGACTACCCCGTCAAGCGGAGCGAGAACAACCGAGAAATTAGCGTTCCGGACCAGGTTCGGTCTTGGTAACATTCTCGAATGAGGCAACGGGATGGGGAATTATAATTGTCGTTGACCGATGACTTGGGAAAGTGCGTGAAGCACTACCTTGGAATCATACCCGACCTTCCGCGCGCACCGGGTGCAGTAGAGGAAAGAGCGGCTTGGCGGCCGCCGTCGCCGCAGGAAAGAAATTTCGTAGTGTCTGTTTTCCTGAGGATGTTGATATGCAACGGCGCCGTCAGACGTTTCTCAATTCGATCATGGTCCCGGAGCAGGACCGTCGTCACGGATCCGCACAAAGTACCAGTTGTGCGTTGCCGGGTCAGGATTGCTGCCGGCGGGGCTGACCAGCGCCGTTGAGCTGCCGGCACCACCCGCCACATTGCTGGCAACATTGGTCCAACCAGTGAGATTTAAGCTGGCCTGGACGGTATAGATTCGTCCCGGCTGCGATACCCAGTTGAGGGTGAGGTCGCCGTTGGGGCCCCGCTGGATTGCATTGATGCGCAACGCGGGTTTGGGGACGGCGTTCAGCCGCACGTTGTCCCAGGCGATCTGCCCGCCGGCTGGCGATTGGCAGACAAGGAAGACCTCGCTGCCGACGGTGAGCGGCGAGTCCTCGGTGCTGACGGAGAAGCAGAAGTCCGCAAAGGAGTCGGTGGGCGGCAACCCGGAACTCACCGCATTGAAGGCCAGACCGCTGCGGGCACCGGTGATCACATCGAGCGAGCCGAGGAGCCGGCCCGTGACACCGGCGGCGCGTAATTCCATCGTGCCGTTAGCCGGCAGGACGAGATCCTTGCGCTTGCCCGCCGCAACCGTCAGCGTGTAGATCGTATTCGTTGCGTAGCTCAAGCCGATCCCCCGGTAAACCCTCCCGGCCAAACCGAAACCCGGCCCGGAGCCGGTGCCGGTCCCACAAAACTGCTGCCCATCGGCCGTTCCCGGCAGGGTACCGGGCAACCCGTCCGTCGACGTGAATTGGGCGTTGCCCGAGTTGACTATGCCTGCCGTCGCATGTGTCCAACCGCTGATGGGACTGCCATTGTTGCTGCCATCCCCGGACACGAGGGGAAGCTCAAAGCTGGCATTGGGAACGGTTATCGTTCCCAAGGCCGGAGGAAACGGAGGGACCAGAGTCAGGTAATCTATCCCGGCGGATACGGTGGCCGTGGTGGACAGGTTTCCCAAATAGAGATCAATGACGCCGCTGTTGTCGGCGATGGCGTTCGCCAGCCGGTAGGTCAGTATCGTGCCGCCGTATGACGAGTTGGGGTTGCCGAAGACTAGATCGCCGTTGCCGAAGGTCAGAGCCGCTCCGCCAACCGCGTCGGTCGCCGAAGTGTAGCTGTAAGACCACGTCAAGCCGCTGGAGAGGTTTTGTGGGGAATAGGCGACGGCAACTGATACTTGGTAAGAGCGACCGGCGGTAAGATTGGTGAATTGCAGGTGGGGCGCGGTAGCCGCAATGATTGTATCGGCCCGGTTCACGATCAGAGAACTGCCGCTGTCCTCGGCCCACGGCATGTAATTCTCGTAAGCGCTGTTGTTGGTGATGGTATCCGTTCCGGGCGTCAACAACGCTGGTGGCGCCACGACGGCTGACTCCGCTTCGAACGAAGTGGCAACGCCCAAGGCCGGCAGGATGACCAATTCCCGGGCAGCGGACGAAACGCTGTGGCTCTTGTGGCTGATGTCGGAGTAAAAGCGCCATTCGCCCTGGCCCAGATTGGAGACGACGGTGGAAACGAAGTTGGTGTAGGTCGTGAATGCGTCCGTGCCGAAACAGCAGGTGTCGTAGAGATTGAGGATTTGCGTCTGCCGGCGGCCCGGCCCATAGCCGCCGAGCGCGAAGATTTCCAGCCAGCTTGCCACCCCGGCGGCGGTGTCCAGGACGCCATTGGTGTTCGCATCGGTCTCGCGATACAGTGGATCGTAGAACTGCTCGGTGTCCGGGGATCCGGAAGCGTATGGGGCGAGATAGAGGGGATAGGCCCCGGCCACGGGAAAACTCTGCTGGATGCGGGTGTCAACCGCCGGGGCCATGTGGGTGCTCCAACCGCCGCCGGAAAGCCCGTACATCGAAACGTCACCCGGAGCCGGCGTGGCGCTTAAAAAGTAATTGATTCCCTGCACCACCGGTTCGAGGAAGAAGCGAAAGACCGTTCCATCAGGCAGCACCGGTGGAGTCAGCTTTAGGAACATCGAGTCATGGCCGGCAGTGCCGTAGCGGGTGGTCACCGTGGCGCCGCCGGGCAGCACGAAGGAATTGTCGGCATTCCATCCGACCAGCGGCATCTGCATCGCGAGCACGGTGAAGCCGGATTGCAGCAGGCGGTTGGCTGTGTCGCCCACCCCGTCGATCAGCCCGCCCTGGTGACCTTGGTGCGCGATCACCAGCCGGGCGCTGTTCGCATTGGTCAACCTCGGGTGGATCAGGTAGGAGATGGAGTGAAAATCAAAACCGGAGACATTGGCGTCCAACCGGTCCACCGTGGCGACCAAGACGCTGTTGATGCCCGCGAGATCGCCCGAGAACACGGCCACGTCAATGTTGGTGGTCACCGCCGGCAGCGTGTTGGTCGGCAGGCCGTTGGTCCAGATGAAGCTGATCAACTCCTGCCGCTTCGCGTCCGCCTGGGCTGAGGTGGCAAAACGAATCTGCGCGGAGGGGTCGTAGCCGATCAGCGCCGGCGGCAATGCGGCGGCCTGTGGCACCAACCAGGGCGACAATGCCCCGAAGAGCAGCAGCGCCATGAGGTTGAAGGTAAATCTGGATTGGAAACGATTGGTCACAGCGCCCTGCCCGTTGGTCTGATTATTATGGCTTTGCTTTTTGCCGCATCGCAGATTGCCGGTCAAGACTCCCATTACGGAGCCAAGGTGGGCTTGATCACGTTTTGATCCATGGTGATGTTATATTCATCCAGGTAGGCGCGCGTCCTGATCCACGCAGCATGGCCGTCACAATACGACACATTAGCGCCTTCGGCGCCATGGTTATCTGACTTGTCCGGGTAGTTGTTCCATGGGGCCGAAGAGTTGCCGAACGGAGCTGAGAAGCCATCATCGGAATCGAGGAACAGCCAGACCCGCGACGCCCCGGGCTTCATCCCGATGTTGCCGGTGTTGCTGGTGAGCCTGTACGCGGCAAGGCTATTCTCTGTCTTTTTGGTGTTGAGACCCCGGGAACTCAGAAAAGTCCCGAAAACCTCGTAACTGGTGCCATGCCCGCCCCATTTTGTCGGATTGTTGATCTTGCCATCGGGACAGTTGTTCCTCAGGTCGGTCACAAAAGTGCGGCCACCAAACACCTTGGTTCCATTGGTAACAATATTCTGCGTGGCCGGACAAACGAAGCTCGGCAAACTGGGGATATAGTTGGGATACAAAAAATTCAAATCGTCATCGGTCCCATCCCGGTATCCCGGGATCACAACCCCGGCATCGGTGGTGGTGTCACCCACCAGATCGCCGCCGTAGTCATTGGCGTACATGCACGAACCGAGGCCCATTTGTTTCAGGTTGTTCAGGCAGCCGATGCGCTTGGCCTTGTCCTTGGCCTTGCTCAAGGCGGGCAGCAGCATGGCCGCCAAAATGGCGATGATGGCGATGACCACCAGCAGTTCGATGAGCGTAAAGGCGCTCCCAGCTCGGATGATCTGGAGGGAGGGGCGGTCGTTGTCGGTGGTGGAGATGTTCATTTGGCTTTCCACGGCTTGGCTACATCATGCCGTTCGGACTTAGCACGTCACGAATAGTACGATTCACTATTAAGCAAAGATACCGAATCTGGTGCAAGAAAATCCGGCGGGGCATCGTGTGGCCGCGGCTGGCCGCTCCCACGGTAAAACCCATTTTTGAGTTTACGCGGGAGACTAGTCCAAGCCGGAGATGCGACGCTGGACGCGACCGGCATTTGGAATGCAAATCAAACCAGCTAGCCAGACTCAAGAAACGAGCCTCACCTTCACGATGCAAGGCGCGGGCAGTGGCGACAAGCGTAACGGTCCAATCGGCATAACAACCGGCGTGGGACGAGGCGATGAGGAGTCATTTCAGACGCTTCACGAGGCCAACGCGCCCAAGGGGACAATCATTACGATGACCTACAGCGGCAAGTTCAGCGGTGATACCATCCCAGGCAACATGCCTGCTCATACGGCCGTCATAGACTATGGTTTCAAGCCGTGGCAAATTGAACGCGAGGCGAACAAGCCGACGAAAGGCGAGGATTGGCTGGCAACGCCGGCTGTGCGGCGGCCTTGGCGAAGCCGTAAAGGCCGAACATCTGCGGGTCAATCTTGCTCCAGAGATTGCCGTCGAGGTCTTCCCAGCCGCACAGGTGCTCAACGATCAGAGTTTCAGGTCCGCTGCACGCGCGACGTCCCCTTTAGCAAGTGGATGGTGGCGGCGTTGACCCCCGCAAGCTGCCTGGTTAGGTTGGCAGCGTGAGTCACAAGTTGATTGACGAAATCAGCCTTGAATTGGGCCGTTGCATTGTCCCGCGCTTGCGCCAGCAGCTTGAGTTTCTTCAACTCGCCCGCGAGAATCTTGTCCGCTGGTCCCGCCTGAACGCCAACGCTCCCGCAATGCTCCGTTGTTATGCCGAATGGCGCGAGATTTTGGATCATCCGTTGGAGGAAATTTGCCAGCTCTTGAGTTCCGAGACTGGGGAAGCGCGTCGCCGCCGCTAGAGTTCGCCCTTGGCAGGCGTTTGGAGCGCACGGGAGGTCTGGGAGTTGAAGCAACGTTTCCGCCATGCAACGAGCGTAGCTTGAACAGCTCTTCGCGCCGCCGCCAGCATCACCCGGGGCGGCCGGAATCGTGGTCGTTGGCAGCCAAGCCGTGCTAGGTCAGTTCCCGAATGCGTCCGCCAACCTGCTGGGTTCCATCGAAGCCGACATATTCACCTTCCGTCATCCCAAGGACGCCGATCTGATTGACGGCTTCATCGGCGAAGGCGCGAAATTTCATCAGACGTTTGGTTGTTACGCGCACGGTGTGGCTGGAGAAACCGCCATCATTCCCGTCGGTTGGAAAGTTCGCCTGATTCCGGTGTGCAATGCGAACCGCGGCGCCGACCGTGGTTTATGTCCGGAAGTGCATGATTTCGCCGCAGCGAAGCTGGCCGCTGGGCGGGAGAAGGATTGTTCCTTCGTCGCCACACTGTTGCGGCAAAAACTCGCCCAGCCGGCGCTGAGTGAATTTCGACTCTGGGAATCATCACTCTCCGGAGAGCGATTGGAACTGGCGCTGGCCCTGCTCAAACGGTTCACGCCCGGCTGAAACATCAAAAAAGGAAGCAACCTACAGCTTTAGATGTTCCTTCACCCACGCCAGCGCGTCGGGCACGTAAATTTCACCAAGCCGATGGCCATTGTCGTACCAGATAATTTTCGTGTTCGGCGTCTCGATGTGCTCGTGGTAGGACGCCGCAACCTTTTCGGCGATGCCCAGTTCGTCTTTGCGGCCCATGAGCATGAGAAACGGTCGGTTGCCAATGCCCCAACTATAATCCACGGGTGATGCCGGTCCGTAGCCGATGCTGAGCAGCGGTGGCACCACCGCCACGGCCATGGTGATGCGCGGTTCGACAGACAGCAGATAAAATGAATCCATGCCCCCCCCATGCTGTAGCCGACCAAGCCGACGCTGGTGGTGGCCACCAAGCCGCGTTCGAAAATGAAATCCAGCGCCCGCCGGTAGTCCTTGACGGTCTGGATGGAAACCTCGGCATACGTGAAATAGCAGCGGCGGGCCGGCGCCTTGGGATCGTCGAACGGATTGACGTGCTGATAATCAATTTCGTTGCTGCGTTCGCCGTGCGTAGCCGCGTCCAAGGCAAGCACCGCATAGCGGGCGCCGAGCAAGGCTTTGCGCATCACCCCACCGTTGATGTAATTATCATCGTTGTACCAGTCTTCCTTGCCGCCGGACCAGCCGTGCAGCAGCAGCACCAGCCGCCACGGTTGCGGGTTCGTGTTGGGAAACTCGATGTAGCCCGGCACGAGGAAGCCCTGCGCGCCGCGAAAAACAAACTTCTGTTTCAGCCGGCCGTCCGATTTCCACTCCTGCACAATGCGGCCCTCCAGAGGAATGCTCTTGTCGTAATCAAAAAATGGCAGCCGCGCCTTGAAGGCTTCTTCGCTGATGCGCGGATAAGCGTTGGTGTCTGCGGAGCAGGCGGGGAAAGAAGAACCAAAAAGGAGCTGCCCAGAAGCACAAACAACCAGAGGCGCAGTCGCAAGCCTGTAGCTTGGTACTGTTTCTGCCGCCGCTCGACTAAAGGAGTCATGGCCGAAAATTAGTCAGGCGGCAGTAAAATCGCAACCAAGTAACCGGGCGCTAAATAATTAAGGGGCCGGCGACCAGCGGTTCTGCGCTCAAGTCCATCCTGCAAGCATTAAAGGCCGGCGAGAGCGAGTGTTGCAACAACGCCAGTGCCAGTTCCCGGGAAAATTGCCGCTTCTCCGGGGCGGTCCCACAAGGGAGAAACGTTACTCAAACGCTTCGAACCGGACCAAGGTGCTGTGGACTCCGGCCGGTGAAATATCCGACGATCTTTATGGAAAAAAGTGCTAACAATTCGCCGTGACATTGTTGGTATCCGGCGGATTATTTTCGACATGCAACATCCGCACCTCACAGCCATTGCCGTACGTCACGCTCGTGTCGTCGCTGCTTGGTTAAGCACCGCCGTTCTGTTGGGGGCAATCTTACCTTCAGTCGCAACTGACACGAAACCTGCGTCCACCAAACTACGGGTGAGTGCCAACGGACGTTATTTGATTCAGCAGGACGACCGTCCGTTTTTTTATCTGGGTGATACGGCATGGGAACTCTTTCATCGGCTGAATCGCGAGGAGGCGGATCGTTACTTGCAGAATCGCGCAACCAATGGCTTCACGGTAATTCAGGCGGTAGTGCTCGCGGAGTTGGACGGTTTGAAAACCCCAAACGCTTACGGCGATCTGCCTTTTCGCACGGACGACCCCAGCCAGCCCAACGAAGCATATTTCAAACACGTGGATTACATTGTGGCCAAGGCTGCGTCGCTCGGGCTTTATATTGGCATGTTGCCGACGTGGGGCGACAAGGTTGGCCAGTATGGGAAATACTTTTTCAACGAGAGCAATGCGCGTGCTTACGGGCGATTTCTCGGTCGGCGTTACAAGGACCAGCCCATTATCTGGATTCTGGGCGGGGACCGGCCGCCGGATGTGACGGCCGAAATCTGGACCGAGATAGCCTTGGGCCTGAAGGAAGGTGACGGCGGGCGGCATCTGATGACGTTTCATCCGTTCGGCGGCGGGCACTCCTCGGTGGCGTTTCACTATTCTGACTGGCTCGATTTCAACATGATTCAATCCGGCCACAATCCCACGAGCCAGAATTATTCGCGAATTCAGCTCGACTACAGCCTGCGCCCACCCAAGCCGTGCATGGACGGCGAGCCGGCCTACGAATATCCGCCCGACGCCATTCCGGCCAATCGCCCCGTGGGTGCGCTGGAGGTGCGGCGTCGCGCCTACTGGGCGCTTTTTTCCGGCGCGCATGGACACACCTACGGCACGCATCCCATCTGGCAGATGTATGCGCCACCGAGAACTCCGTTGTGGGATGTCAAAACGCCGTGGTATGACGCGATGGATCTGCCAGGCGTCAAGCAACTCTCGCACGTGAAGGCGCTGCTGTTCAGCCGTCCGTTGCTCTCAAGAATTCCTGATCAATCCCTGATCTACTCCGGCTTGCGCGGCGGACTGGAGTATGTGACCACGACGCGCGATGGCACGCCCGGCAGGAACGACGCCAGTTTTCTGATGGCTTACTTCCCGCAGCACGAGACGATCACCTTTAAGACCGAAAGGCTCACCGGAAAAACCATTCGCGGCTGGTGGTTCAATCCGCGCGATGGTTCGGTGCAATCGCTTGGGGAATTTCCAAAGCAGAAACGCATGGAGTTTTCGCCGCCTACAAAATCAACCACGGACGACTGGGTGCTGGTGTTGGATGATGCCGCCAGAGCGTATCCTGCGCCGGGCACGGCGACGGCGCAACCACCAGACCGGCAGCCATGAAATCCCGCTGCTTGATATTTTGCACTGCTGGCCTTGCGCTGCTGGCCGCGACCTTCAACGGCTGCGTCACCCACGAGCGTACTCGCGAACAGGCCGGCAGGATTCCGGTCATCTTCGACACCGACATCGGCGATGACATCGACGACACCTGGGCTTTGGGCTTCTTGCTGCGCTGCCCGGAACTCGATCTCAAACTCGCCGTCGGCGACAACGGCAAGGCCCGGTATCGCGCCAAACTCCTCGCAAAGTTTCTCGAAGTTGCCGGTCGCAGTGATGTGCCGGTGGGGATTGGCCTGGAAGTGAATCCAAAAACGAGCGAGCGCCAGGCTGCCTGGGTCAAGGATTACGACCTTGGAAAATATCCCGGCAAGGTGCATGCGGATGGGGTGCAGGCGATTATTGATACCATCATGAAATCGCCACAGCCCGTCACGGTCATTGCCGTGGGGCCGGTGCAAAACATTGCGGAGGCTTTGAAACGCGAGCCCCGCATCGCCCAACGCGCGAAGTTCGTCGGCATGCATGGCAGCGTTCGCGTGGGCTACGGAGGCGACAAAAAGATCGCCGCCGAATATAACGTAAAACTTGCGCCGCAGGCCTGTCAGACCGCGTTCACAGCGCCGTGGGACGTGACCATCACGCCGCTCGACACCTGCGATCGGATCGCGTTGACCGGCGACAAATATCAGCGCGTGTACAACTCCCATGACCCAATTGCCGCGGCGATCATCACGAACTATTGCCTGTGGGCGGCCGCGCGCGGGCAAGGCTCCCCCGAGGGCGTGCCGACCCGGAGCACCACGCTTTTCGACGCCGTGGCCGTTTACCTGGCGTTCAGTCAGGATTGGTGTGGCATGGAGGAACTTGGCATTCGCGTCACCGATGACGGACTTACCGTGGAAGACCCCAAAGCCAGAACAATAATGGTGGCCACGACGTGGAAGAATCTCGGTGCGTTCGAAGACTTGCTGGTTCAGCGCCTCACTGCCGGGCGCTAGTTCACTGCAACGCTTCCCCAACCTTCGCGAGAAAATCACTCCACACTTTATCCTTCGCGTTGCCGTCCAGGCCCAGGCGGACAATGACCATGTTCCATTCGGGGATGATGAAACAATAATTGTTGTTATGGCCGGCTCCGCAATAAGTGCCCTCCGGTGCTCCGGGATACTTCCGTTGCCCGTCTGGTTTGATGCCATTGATCCACCAGTTGAAACCATACTCTCCGGGACCTTCTTCGCTCCGCTGCGCAAAACCATGCGGTAGGCTGGCGGGCACCTGAACCTTCGAGGCCTCGTCCACCCAACGTTCGCTGAGGAGTTGTTTACCATTCCAGTTGCCGCGATTCAGAAACAGCAGACCGAACCGCGCCGTTTCACGCGCGGAAATTTTCATCACCCCACCGTTGTTGCCCGAGCCGCCGTTGACCACGATCCCGTCCACCGTGCCCAAGTCGCCCCAATCCCAGTTCGTGCGATTCATGCCGATGGGATCGGCAATGCGCCGACGAAATAATTCCTCCAACGGCTCACCCGCAATATGCGTCAAGACATTGGCAAATTCGTTCATCGCCGAATCCCAATAGGCAAACTTCGAGCCGGGCGGCGAGAACAGTGGTTCGGGATTTGGCAGAAACGATGTCTTGCTCGGGCCGTGGGCATAGGTGCCGCGCGGTTCGTCATTCAGAGCACGATAGCCCGAGGTCATCGTTGTGAAATGGCGGAGTGTCACTTCGGGATATGCTGCGGCCAGCGCGGGGACGATATCTTTTGCTTTGGTATCGAGGGCGCACTTGCCATCGTCTCGCAGCAACCCCAACGTGGTGCTCGTAAACGCTTTTGTGAACGACCACACGCCGTGGACTTTATCAATGTCGTCACCGCGCCAGATCAGGCGGCCATTGCGAATGATCATCAATTCATGCACGCCGTCTTTACCCACGGTCTTTTCGAGCAACGCCGCCGCTGTTTGTAACTTTGCCGAGTCCATGCCTTGTGATTCGGGGGTCGCCACTTCCCAGTCCTTGTCGGGAAAAGCCATCGGTCGCGCTGCGCCCACGATCAGCTTCAGATTCTGGTTGTATTCGCTGTCAGGCTTCCCGGGTTGAAATTTGCCAGGCTTCGCGCCGCGCACCGCGACGACCATGCGCAGGCTGGGGAAAATGGTCACCGTGTCGCGATTCCACATGCCGTTCGCTTGGTAAGTATCCGCCGGGGCCGCCGGCCAGACGCGCTCGCCGGAAGCCATCCGCTCATTGAACCAGAAGTTGAATCCGTACACGCCCGGACCATAAACCGTTTGATCCGTGCCGCCGCCATAGGTGCCGATATTGAGATAATCGGTGTCTTTCCCGGTTGTGCGCGGCAGGTTAGCCGGCACGCCTGGCTTGATATAGTCCGCGAAGAGTTTTTCGGAGATAACTTCTCGGCCATTCCACCAGCCGCGATTGAGCCACAACCAGCCGAGACGCGCAAAGTCTCGCGGGCTGGCGGCGACCGACAGCCCATTTCGGGAGCCGAAGAATTCCCCGTCCTGAAATTGGAGCGCCGCCAGTCGTTGCTGAAAGGCCGCGTCCAGGGATTGTTGAAAGACTTTTTCCAGGGAGCGCGCATAAAGTTGGATGGCAAAATCGTTATAGCCCCACGCTGCGCCCGGCGCTTCGGCGCAATTGTAACCGCTGACCATGTTAGCGAGGTGCCGGAAAGTCATGGCGGAATCTTTGGCCGACAGTTCCCAGCCGACACTTTTGACCGGCGCGTCCACGCTCGGGAGTTTTCCTTCCTGCACCGCCAGCAGCAACAACGTGCTCAGAACCGGCTTGGAAGCCGATGCCCACCATTTATGGCTGGTGGTTTCGCCCCAGCTCTTTACCAGGTAGCCGTCTTTGACAATGCAGCCGTCGCCGCCGACGTTGACGATGAATTGGTCAATCTTGCCAGCATCCATCTGCACAACTGCAGGCGCTCGTAGTTCCCAGGATGTGCCGGGAAAAACCACGTTGGTATCGGATCCCGCCCGCAGCGTAGTTGCCAACAGCAACAGGGCCAGTCCTTGGCGGGCAGACATCCGGGCGGTGCGTATCAGGCCGGAACAACGGTGCGCTTCGGTTTTTGATTGCTGGTTATTAATTCGCGGTGACTTTCGGATGCTGGCTTTCATGGCAAAATTGCTTTATGAGAGCGGAGTCTGGGCGTTGACCGTGTAGCTGGCTAGGAGGAACCCATTCAACACTTGGACGATTGAGTGGCTGTCCCGCGCGTTCATGGTTGCGTGAAGTCCAGCCGCATCTGATTCGTGCCGTGGGTCAGAATGATTACGCCGCTGTCCCAAGGCGATTGCAGGTGAGGGGAATCGTAAGCGGCGTAGTTCAAATCCACGTTCTGTCCGTTGAGTTTGCGACCGTCGTGGGCATCCAGCCAAAGTGCGCCGACGCGCTGGGAACGGTATTCCAGTTCCATGCGATTGGTGTCGAAACGCAGCTCATTGCCGAGGCACTCACGACGGAAGGCCTCGAAGGAGCCGAAGTCCGACACAAGCCCAACCTCACAGGCGATTCCGTGGCGTGGGCCGCAGCTGATCACTTCGCGGTTTTGCCATTCACCTTCACGCGTCCATTCATAACCGCTGGAAAACCGCAACGCCGCGCAGACGTCGCCCTTCCGCACAAAAGCCGCCCCGTCTTCCTCGATCACGCCGTCGAAAGCCGCGCGCGGCACATACGCGTGGATGAATTGGTTGGTCTGTTTGCGCGGGATGTCATACATCGCGATGAGGGCGGTTTTATTCTGGAAAAAATGGCCACAGCCGCAGCCCGGGTCTCCGGTCCAATAATTGTGCTCGCCGTCCGGGCCCGGGTGGTGCGTGAAGAGTCGTGCGGTCGTGTTGCCGGCCAGGGTCAGGTCCCACTCGTGCTGTTGGTGATGCGCATACCAGCCGGAGTGCTGGCCGGGCGGATATGGGTCCTGGTATTGAACACAGGCCGTTGCGCCACGTCAGTTCACAGCCGTCGCACTCGTAGCCGACGATGCTGTCCTTGCCGCCGAACTCGTCGCCACGTTTCAGACCCGTGCCTTCAAAGATCCAATGGTCCGGCCGATGCACCGTGAACGCGCCGGAGCCGTCCATGAATTGCTCGTGACTACGATGAAAACCGTCCCAGAGAAAACAAACGCCGGTGAGCTGGTTTTCCGGTCGCTGGACCAGATGATGACTCCACAACGAGGTGAGCAGACGGTGATCGCCCGTTGGATACCCGGGGTCTTTATGAAAATATTCCTTCCAACACGTCAGTGCCCGGCCACCGTCCTCGCTCCGGACCTGCCAGCAACAGGTGTTGCCGCTGAAGAAGGCCACGTTGCCGCCGGCGCGGATGAATTTTTCCAAATGGTCGCGCATCGGGGCGGACCAATACTCGTCATGCCCCACGCTCAAGCCGAGCCGGTAATGTTTCAGGAGGTCGGGGTTAAATTCGCGGTCGGTGTTCACGGCGTAATCGAGCTGGTACCCGTTGCGCTCCGCCCATTGCACAAAGGGCAGTTCCCAGTTGCCAAACTGGCTTTCCGGCGGTCGCTCAAAGGAGACACGATGGCCCTGAACATTGCCACGACCATTGTAGGCGTAGAGGCTGGCGCCGCCCCAGTTGTTGTAGGTGTTGGTGGTCAGTTGCAGGAGAATGTTTGTGTCGCGACCGGGCGTCGCAGAATGGACGACGAAGAAACAATCCGACTGCACGCGGCGACTGCCCCGCTGGACAAATTTTCCGCCGTGGTCCGATGCCCGCAGCGTGACCTGATAATAACCGCTGCGCCAGTCGGCGGGAATCTTCACGCGGAGCGCGACCGGCCAGGCACAACCGAGTGACGAGGCCGCTTCCGGGATGGCGTGTTCCGCGCCGGGTACCGGAGACGGCGTTTTCCACAGGATCTCCGGTTTGAGTCCGAGCAGCGCGATTTCGAGCGTGAACTTCGGCGCGCTCGTTGAAATGTGCAACGTCACTTCATCGCCCGGCGCGTAGCTAACTTGTCCGGCGTAGCCTTCGATGAAAAGCGGTCGTGCCCCATCCTGCGCGCGCGCCAATCGTGGCAGCAAGAACGCTGCGGCCCCAACGGCGGTGGTTTGACCAATAAACTTGCGGCGGGTGACGCCAGACGGGGATTGGCCGGCTGGCGCTTTGGGGAATCGAACGGAAGACGCCTCTGCGTTTTTCGACGTGATGGTTTTCATGATGGTGCTGTATGCGTCATGGTTTCGCCCGGTTTACCAGACGCAAGGCGGCATCTTCCGTGAAGGCCGGAGACGTGAGCGTTTTGTCGCCGCCCCGATGTTGGAAATCTTCCCGCCGGGTCACCGTACCGTTTTTCGGAT
>JADLHS010000649.1 GCA_020848635.1 Limisphaerales bacterium | reverse complement strand
GGCGATGGGTTTCAGCACTATCTGGCAGTCAATGAGAGGTTGTTCGAGTCAGTGTTAATTCATTTCCACCAACACAAGGAGGCGATGCTGGGTGGGCGCCATGAAGCAAGTCGTAGCCAACGCGTGCCGTGCTGCCGGCGAAGCCGGCCTCACTGGCCGTAACCCAGAACAGGAAGTCAGTGGGCTGCGCCAAGAAAGGCAATCTCACGACGGTGGATCAAAAATAACTGAAAAAATTCCACCCGCCCTACCTGGAAAATACTACAATAAGATAGAGTGAATGCGTGGGGGTCGCAGACGACGCGGTCTGGGGACCTGCAAAGCACTCTTTGGCTTGCCGGTGCGCGGCTTGTTCAAAATCGGCTATTTGCGTGCCGAGTGACTGGAGCGAAAATTGGGCTGAAATGTGACGGACAGTGGTCCGTGGGCACGTAGGCTTCAATCCGCACCCGCATGATGCCTCTCCCTGGGCGATTGCGGGATGCGTTGCGGGCGCCAGTGTTGGCAAAGGGTACTAACGACTGCCGGGCGGAATTCGAATCCGCCCGGCAGTTTCATTTTATGCAAGGAAACGGGGTTCGGGTATTGGGGTAGTCGTCAATACGCAATCTCACTGTATCCGTCCGGTGAAGCACCTCTAGCTGGCTTCTGGCAAATATTATAGTTCTGAGAGCTATGATAACTCCGAGTAGTTCTGCAGCCCCGCTGGCAGCCAGTGCCGTAGTGACGCCGAAGTTGCCTGTCCATCTGGACACCAAAGGGCGGGTGCGGGTTTCCAAGGAACAACGCCGCCTGCTGCTCGCGGAGTTTGCGCGTGGCAGCGAATCGGCCCCGCGATTTGCCCAGCGGATGGGATTGAAGTATTCGACTTTCGCGGCCTGGGTGCACCGTTACGGTCGGACCAAGCGTCCGGTGCGCCAGTCGCCGCTGCGCTTACTGGAAGCGGTCGTGACCCCTGCCGCGGTCGTGTCGGCCTTGATGGTGCAGCTCCCCGGGGGTGCGCGGGTGGAGTTGCGTGAGGCCAGTCAGGTTTCGTTGGTGGCGGCCTTGGTGCGCGCCCTGGAAAAACCATGTTAAGTTTTTCCGGCAGCCTCAAGGTGTTCGTCGCCATTGAGCCGTGCGATATGCGCAAAGGGTTCAACGGGCTGCATGCCGCGGTGACCGAACGATTGGGGGAAGATCCCAAGAGCGGTGCGTTGTTCGTGTTCTGCAATCGGCGGCGCACGCGGCTCAAGATTTTGTATTGGGATCAGACTGGGCTGTGGGTCCTGACGAAGCGCTTGGAGGAAGGCACGTTCGCGTGGCCGAAGCACGTTGATCCGCAAACTACCAAACTGAGTTTGACGCCCCAGGCGCTGGCCCTGTTGACCGACGGCGTGGATTTGCGCGGCGCGAAAATGCGGCCGTGGTACGAACGCGAGGCTTGATCATTGGGCCCGGAAAAAATCCTCACTGCGTTTGAACATTTTTGCGGCGGGCGAGTCTGTTTCTGCAACTCACGATGGACGCCATGCTCCCCAACGAACTCAGCGCGCTGCGCGAGTTGGTGGCCACCTTGCAAGACACGCTGCAGGCCGCGCAGGTCGAGAACAAACTGCTCCGCCAAAGGCTCGAACTCTTTCTCAAGCGTTACTTCGGTGGAACGAAGAACGAAAGCCTTGATCCCAAACAACTGGAACTGTTGCTAGCCGGTTTGACCGCCTTGAGCGCGCCGACTCCGGTGGCAGCAAAGCCCACGCCCGTGCGGTCGACTGCGGCCCCGCGTTCCCCGCGGCAAGCCTTGCCTGCGCATCTGGAGACCGAGCTGGTGGTGCTGGAACCGGTGGAAGTGCAGCAACAGCCTGCGGGTTGGCGCAAGTTGGGCGAGGAAGTCACCGAGGAGTTGGACTGGAAGCCGGCGAAATTTATCAAGCGGCTCTACATCCGGCCCAAGTATGCCAACGCCGACCGCATCATCATCGCGCCGTTGCCCGCCCGGTTGATCGAGAAAGGACTGCCGGGTGCCGGCCTGCTCACCCAGGTGATCGTGAGTAAATATGAAGACCATCTGCCGCTCTACCGGCAGGAGAAGATTTACCGCGAGCGCCACGGCGTGACCCTCTCCCGCCAGACGCTGTGCGGCTGGGTGGAAGCCGCGGCGGATTGGTTAGCCCCGATTTACCGGGAGATGAAAGCCACCCTGGTCGCCCGGGATTATTTGCAGGCCGACGAAACGCCGATCCGATATTTGGATCCGGATGTGAAAGGCAAAAGCCAGTCCGGCTGGTTGTGGACTTACAGCCAGCCGCAAGGCGATGTGGTCTTCGACTGGAACGTGAGCCGGTCGCGCGAGGGACCCCGCGCGTTCCTCCAAAGTTTTCGCGGCCAGCTCCAGACCGATGGTTATGGCGTCTATGAATCTTTGGCCCGGGAGCGGGGCGAGGAACTGATTTTGATTGGTTGTTGGGCCCATGCGCGCCGGGGCTTTCATGAAGCCTTGGGCGAAGGTCGTGCCGCCGCGTGGCTGGTGGGCCAGATCGGTCGGCTCTATGCGGTGGAAAAACAACTGCGTGAACAAAACGCCGGACCGCGACTCCGGGCGGCGATGCGCGCGTGGCAAAGCCGGCCCATCCTGAACCGACTCCGTCGGGCTTTGGAAGTGGTGCGTCGCCGCGTGTTGCCCAAGAGCTTGCTCGGTCAGGCCATCGATTACACGCTCGGCCGGTGGGAGGCGCTGACTCGCTACGTGGCTGATGGCCGGCTGGAAATCGACAATAACCTTTGTGAGAACAGCATTCGCCCGACGGCCATTGGAAAGAAAAACTTTTTGTTCATTGGCCATCCGGAGGCCGGGCAGCGCAGCGCGGTGATCTACTCGGTCCTCGGCAGTTGCCGGCGCCACGGCGTCAACCCGGCCGAATATCTGCAGGATGTTTTCGAACGTCTCCCCAAAGCAAAAACCTCCGAAGTGAAATCCCTCACCCCCGCGGCGTGGGCCAAAGCCAAACGCAAAGCCGCACGCCAGTCCGTCGAAGCTACACCTCTCACGACCGCAGCATAAACGTCAGAGCATAAATATCTCGCCCCGACGACGTGCGCCCGTTACTCCGCCAAGTGGTGCTACGGTTGACGCTTACCGAGAACACGTTGTTTCCGATGTTGGTCACGCTGTCAGGGATTGCATAGCTTCCGGCTTTACCCCCCGGACATTGGATGATTGTGGTCAGACTGTTGTTGAGCAAGACTCCATCGAGACTGCGATAG
>JADLHS010000648.1 GCA_020848635.1 Limisphaerales bacterium | reverse complement strand
TTTCCCAGCAATGCGGTCACTTCGCCCTCCGTCATGCCGGCCTGCAAGCGCCGCCACTTGGCCGGATCAGGCTGGATCACCAAGGGCAGGACCCCCCGGACCACCTTCGGCTTCTGGACATGGGACACCGTGGCGGGCGTTGCTCGGGGCGCGGTGGAGTGACAGCCGCAGCAATGCAACAACAGGGCAGTCACCGGCACCAAGTGCTTGGCGCGTTGGGCGGCGAAGCGCAGGAACATGAGGCCGGAGTTGGCGCGGAACTGGTCGGCAGTGTCCCACAGGCGTTGTTCGAGCGCGGCGTTGGCGCTGGCCGTTTCGGCGGGGGCGATCCAAGTCATATGCCATTTATCCCGGGTGAATCCTGTGCGAGAGAGTATTTCAAACGGTTGCAGGTGCAACACTTGAAACGGAGGAATTTGCGGGCGAAAAACGCGGCGCAGTGACACTTGGCGTCATCACACTCCATCCCGAGCAGATGAAGGCCCGGCGTCACGCGGCTCGCCGGCAACGACGTGACTGGGCGGTGGCCCGGTTACGGTCGAACCAAGCGCCGCGAACAAACCGATGGCGGGCGGTTCGACACCCGCACGGCGCTGGGGCGGGCGTTTATGCAGATTGCTGCCGTGTTCGCCGAGTTGGAACTGAGCCGCCTGCGCGAACGCACCAAGGCGGTGCTGGATCAGAAGCGGGCGAACGGGTATCTGCCCGGCACGCTGACCTATGGTTGGGACGCGGAAGCAACTGGGGAAGTCAGCGCCAAGGGCACGAAGCTGCGCCGGGTCAAACCCAACGTGTGCGAACAGCGTCAACTGCGGCGCATGCTCCACCTGCGGGCGCGTGGGCGGTCGTGGTATGCGATTGCCAAGGCGCTGAACGCGGCGGGGGTCCGGACGAAGCAGGGACACGCCTGGGCCGGCGGCACCGTGCGCAAGCTGCTTAACTCGCGCACGTTCCAGGACTGGCGCGCGTAGGCGGCCTGAATCTTCATTTCAGAAGCGATTCGATGCGCTTGCTTGAATTCATCCGCCACGCCTCTCCTCGCACCATACTGCCGCCAAGACTCGGTACTGTTACCGCAGAATACTGCGGGTTCACCTACCAACGCCGGCGCAAGCGGCGGACCCGCCTCGTGTTCAGTCCGACCGCGCAGACCTCCGAGTATAGGGGATTCTTTGTTCTGGCCACGCGCCGAACCCTCGTCCCCAGCCCGCCGGCCTGGTGAGCAGCTCAAGGACGTAACGCTTGGAGTCCTGCTCGCGGGTTTATTGCCGCCTTGGCGTATTTCTTCATCCAATTCGGCGAATTGACACCGCCCACCGGAATCCCGCGGGTCTCTCGACTACTGGGTTATTTGCAGCATCCATGCACAATAAAACAACCGCGTGCCACTAGCTACAATTCCCAGAAGATGATAAGAAGAACCTTCAAACTAAATCGTATTTATCGCTATATGAGTCAATACTTAACGACCACCAGTTGCAGCTTGCTACTTGCAACCGCATTTGCCGCCGGTGGGAAGGATAGCGAGTCGACACAAGCTCCTCCCAACTCCGTTCGGGTTGCGGTAGTCCAGCAGGCGGCAAACCCCGGAAATCCTGAAGCAAACCGTAGCAAGGCGCTGCGATTTGCCGCGGAAGCTGTGGCGAAAGGGGCGGACATCATCCTCTTTCACGAGGCGCTTTTGGTGGGTTACATCGCAGACCCACGACCGCTCGCAGAAGCCCTGAATGGCGCAACGACCCGCGCGTTTCAGGATTTGCTACAAGGTCACAAGTCACTCATTATATATGGATTGACCGAGCGGGAGGGGGACAAGTATTACATTTCCGCCACCGTAGTCTCCGCTGCTGGTGTTGTGACGAATTACCACAAGACGCATTTGTGGTGGGACGCAACCGGCTCGCGGCATGAACCGACCTTCTACGCGGCCGGAGACCGGCTCGCAACGTTTGAGTTCCAAGGTCATCGCTGCGGGCTAATGATCTGCTACGATGGTGATTTCCCGGAAATGACCCGTGCCTACGCGAATGCCGGTTGTTCCATGCTGTTCTGGCTGAATCAGCGTGGTAGCCGCGGGCACGCTGAGGTAAAAGATCTCGCCGCGCGCAATTCGATGATCATGGCGACATCGTGCAACAGCGGCACTAACGAAACCGGACACGCCTGCCCTGGGGGTAGCAACATTACTGACGTATATGGAAACCTATTGGCCGAGATCTGGGACCGCGAAGGGGTAATCATAAGAGATGTTTTGCCGGGCGACGTCCCGAGGTTGCGCGAAAAAAATCCATGGTACCGCGGCCAGCGCCCGGAACTATACCGATAGCGGGCAACTTAGATTTCCAGTGGCGTTGGGTTTCCGCGGACGATCAGTAACGTTCGAACACCTGATCATTCATGATTGTATGGAGGCCTTGGGATCGGAAACAAATGGTGCAATCAGCCGCGGCGAATTACCCAGCCGGTTGGAGCCAGCCCGAAGTAAGCTTGCTGGAACGCTTATCAAACCAGTTGTTCGAACAGTGATGATCGCCCGGAAGACCGCCTGACGCCTGAATTCTATTTCCCACAAGACTTGCGACCTCCGGCGAAGACAGGGAAGTTTCCGCACTCCCGAACCCAAACCAGACTCTTTCTCCTGCCAGCATGCCAGCACAAGAAAACAGTTCGCCGCCTGTAGCCGACTTTTGTTCTCCACGATAAATTTTGTAAACAGCTCGAACTTAAACGTTCAACACTTTTGGAAACATCGCAAATGCCTTGCATTGAGTGCATCGCTCCCTGGCTGGCAGTTTACCAGCAGCAAATTCTAATAGATAGTTCCGGTCAACATCATGGAAACTGACTTCACAACCGCCAACACGAGCGCCGAGTGCCAAATCCCCAAACACCATCATTGTGCCACCCCCGAAGACGGTTCACATTCCATCGTTGCTCCGCAGTTTTCCGCGCCAAGCAGATTGGACGATTTGGCGGGTGGGGTTCCCATCTGGCCATAGGATTGAGCTGCCAGCCGGACAATGTATGACCAAGGACCAGAATGATCCCGCAAGCATGTACTGCGCGGCTGTTGCATCAGCGGCGGGACAAAGTCGGCGACCCCTGGCCAGAAACACAATGATCAAAACGATCTTGCACGCGGTCGCCTTGGCCGGGCTCGCGCTAACCGTCACCGCCAATCCAATTGTTTTTGAGAACGCCACGTTTCGCTATGCGATTTCCGAGAGCGGGACAAATCTCTCCTTCATTGACCGCGCCAGCGGAAAGGATTTTCTCCGAACAACGCTCCCTTCTCCGTGCGCCGTGGTCCGGGCGGGCAACGACACTCAGCCGGCCAATGCAGCGTCTTTTGCGGATGACCGGTTGACGTTGAGTTTCGGCCCCAGCGGGATCAAAGCCGTTCTCAAAACCGAAACGCGACCGGCGTACGTTGTGTTCACCGTCGAATCCATCAGCGGCGGCCAGGTGGACGCCCTTACATTTCTCAATGTCCCGCTCACAGTGAAAGGCTTGCCCGATGAAGCCTTCGGCGCTTGCGCGCTGTCGCTCAATCTCTTCACGCGGGTGGATGCGGTGCCCGCGTTGCAGCAGGAACTGAGGGCTTCCTGCGAGAAGAAATTTGGCCTCATCGGCGCCAAGGTTGCCATTAGCGCCGCGCCAATGGCGAAGATGCTGCCGGCGCTTCAGGAAACGTTGAGCGGCGCGAGTCAACTGCCCGTGTGCAAAGTCGCTGGGCCGTGGGCGCGCGAAACGCCCTTCGCTCACGGCTCCTATTTGTTCAACTTCGGTTCTCTCCTGGAGACAAACGTCGAGACCTGGATTGCCATGACCCGCAGCGCCGGCTTCACGCAGATTGACAACCATGGCGGCAGCGCGGACTTCTTCCGCTTTGGCGACATGGAGTTGAATCGCCAGAAATGGCCGGACGGCTGGGCATCGTGGCGACGCATCGTGGACAAACTGCATGACGCTGGCATCGGCTCGATCTTCCATACTTACGCGTTCTTCATTGATAAGCAGTCCAAGTATGTTACGCCCGTGCCCGATCCCCGGCTCGACGCCTTTCGCACCTTTACGCTCGCAGAACCGCTCACAACCGACGCAACCGAGATCGTGGTGAACGAATCCACTGCTGAAATGAAGACGACCACGGGCTTTATCGAACCGAATAGCGTCGTGCTCCACCTCGGCGATGAACTGGTCACGTTCGGCGGCGCGACCAAGGAAGCGCCGTGGAAGTTCACCGGCGTCAAACGCGGCGCGCTGGGCACGAAGGCCGCGACCCATGGTCGCGGCGCCAAAGCCCGGCATCTTAAGGAATTGTTCGGCCTGTTCGTGCCCGACGTTGACACCACGCTCTTTGAGGAGATCGCGGAGAACCACGCCCGAGTTGTGAACGAGTGCGGTTTCGACGGCATTTATCTCGATGCCATTGACGGTAGCGGGATGCTGCGCGGTGGCGATGAGCTCTGGTATTGGTCGCAGAAGTTCGTGGTGGAAATCCAGAAGCGCCTCAAGAAACCCGTCGGCATGGAGATGAGCGCCATGATGCATCATTTCTGGCAAT
>JADLHS010000647.1 GCA_020848635.1 Limisphaerales bacterium | reverse complement strand
GAATCATCCAGGATTACCTCGAACAGGTGGGAAAAGTTGTCCAACGCGGCCAGAAGGAAAAGGCCCTGCGTGCCGACCTCGATCCAGCCGTGGCGGCTGTAATGTTCCTGGGCTTGGTCCAGCCAGCGGCGATTCTCTGGCATCTGAGCGAAGGTGCATTCGACGTAACCAAACACACGGAGAAAGCCTGGCAGGTTTTCCGACGAGTCATCGTGCGATCGTAACAACAAACATTCTGTCGGAAGTGAACGTTGGTTCACGTCCGGCGAGACTCACAACACATAACAACTAAACTGAACATGAAAAACGATACCCAAGCCAAAGCATACAAAACGCCCGCTGCCCAGACACTCTCACCGGTTCGTCTGGTGGAATACCAGGACGGCTCAGTTGTCAGCCGGGAAGTGCTGAAGAAGCCGACCGGTTCAGTCACGGTCTTCGCCTTCGATGACGGTCAAGGGCTGAGCGAACACACCGCGCCGTTTGATGCGCTCGTATTCGTTCTTGAAGGCGAAGCGGAGATCACCATTGCGGGCCAACCTCATCGTTTGAATGGCGGCGAGATGATTCTGATGCCCGCCGGTCAGCCCCATGCCCTGAAGGCGCTTCACCGGTTCAAAATGATTTTGACCATGATCCGATCCTGATCGCAAAACCAAATCACCAAACAATTACTATGAAGACATTATGCACGACACGATCATTGACGGCCGCCGCTTTCCTGGCCGCAGGACTTTTCTTCACGCCACGCATGGCTCAAGCCCATTGCGACACAATGGACGGACCGGTCGTTGGGGCGGCGAAAGTTGCGCTGGAAAAGAAGGACGTAATTCCCGTGCTCAAGTGGGTGAAGCAAGGGGATGAGGCGGAAGTCCGCTCCGCATTCAACAAGACGTTGGCGGTGCGCACCAAAGGCGACGACGCCAAGGAACTTGCCGACCAGTTCTTCTTCGAAACGCTGGTGCGCGTTCATCGTGCCGGCGAAGGCGAGCCGTTCACGGGCCTCAAGCCAGCTGGCACGGGTATAGAACCAACCGTGCGTGCCGCCGATGAAGCTCTGGAACGCGGCTCGGTGGATAAGCTGGTCAAAGAAATCACCGCCGAAGCCGCCGCTGGTATCCGCAAGCGTTTTGCCGAGGCCAACGAGAAACGCAAGCATGCCGACCAAAGCGTTGAAGCAGGCCGCGAATATGTCGCCGCTTACGTCAAATATGTCCACTACGTCGAGCAGTTGCATGAAACCGCCATCACGTCGGCGCATCACGAGGAATCAACCGAACCTACTGCGCACAAAGAACACCATGAATAATGGCCGGCTGATAAACTCAAAAACTTCCCTCGGCCTCAAGCCGAGCGCTGACCAATCTCCAGAAAGGTTTCCATGAAAGCTTCCAGCATTCTCGCCAATCGCCGTGTTCGGCGATCTGCTCAGTTCCTGTTGCTGATGCTGGTTGCGGGACTGGTGGTCTATCGCCTCAAGTTCAGTCCGACACCGGTGACGACCTACACCGTTACCGCTGGAGAGGTGTGGGGCGAAGTCATGGGCACGGGCACGCTGGAGGCCCGCGTCAAAACGACGATCAGCCCGCGCATTCAGGAACGATTGGCCGAAGTGTTCGTGGATCAGGGCGACATCGTGAAAGCCGGCCAACTCCTGGCCCGTCTTGATGACGCGGAAACCAAACAGCAAGTGGCCATTGCCGAAGCCACGCTGGCGGCCGCTCGGGCCACGGTCGAGCGCGTTCGTTCCGACGAGGTCCGCGCCCAGGCTGTGCTCAAGCAGGCGCAACTGGATCATCGCCGCTCAACCGAATTGCTCGCTGGCAAGATTGCCGCCCAAGCCGATTTCGACAAATCCGCCGAAGCCCTGCATGTGGCCGAGGCGGACGTCGAACGTTCGCAAGCTGCCATTGTGGAAGCCGAGAGTCAGGTGTTCACCGCCGAAAAGAATTTGCTCTATCAGAAAGAGCATCTCGCGTTCACCGAAATGCGCAGTCCCTACGACGGCCTCGTCACGCGCCGTGACCGCGATCCCGGCGGCATTGTCGTGCCGGGCGGATCAATCCTGCAACTCGTCGCCACGAATGAAATCTGGGTGTCCGCCTGGGTGGACGAGACCGCAATGGCGGGATTGAAAGCGGACCAACCGGCTCGTGTGGTCTTCCGCTCCGAACCTGCCAGAAGTTACGCCGGTGAAGTTGCCCGACTCGGACGCGAGGCCGACCGTGAGACGCGGGAATTCATCGTGGACGTGCGCGTGAAGGAATTGCCGGAGAAGTGGACCATCGGCCAGCGCGCCGAGGTGTTCATCGAGATCGGTCACAAATCAAACAGCCTGTTGATACCTCCGCAGTTCGTTCGTTGGCGCGAAAACAAACCCGGCGTGTTCGTCAACGACCACGGCCACGCCCGCTGGCGCGAGGTAACGCTGGGCTTGCGCGGCTCGCAGAGCCTCGAAGTCACGCAGGGGCTTTCCGCTGACGACCACATTGTTCGGCCCATCGAAGGTCAGAAGCAGCCGCTCAGTGACGGGCAACGCATCACCGCAAAATGAATCTCGCCACCAAGGACATCCGGCACAACCTGGGCCGCTTCGCGCTCACGGCGATCGGCATCGGGTTGCTCCTGATGATCGTCCTCGGCATGAGCGGCATCTATCGCGGGATGATTGATGATGCGCTGGTGGTCGTGGACCGGGTCGGTGCCGACCTGTGGGTGGTGCAACGCGGTACCCGCGGTCCGTTTGCCGAGATTTCACGCGTGCCCGCCAGCTTGGAGCATCGGCTGCTCGCTGTGCCAGGCGTGGTGAGCGGCAGAAGTTTTGTCTCCCACAACATCCAGCGTGAGCACAACGGTCGCCCCTTGCGGATCAATGTCCAAGGGCTGGCCTGGCCCGAAGACAAAGGCGAGTGGCTGCCCCTGACGGCAGGCCGTCCGCTCGGACAAGCCCACTACGAAATGATCGCCGATCAATCGTTGGGACTCGCCTTGGGCGGGCACCTTGAACTCGGCAAAGACACCTACACGGTCGTCGGGATTGCCAAAGGGATGGTCTCATCCGGTGGCGACGGGATCGCCTTCTTCACGGTCCACGATGCGCAGGCGGTTCAATTTGATCTTCCCGGAGAGGCGATTCGCCTGGAGCGAGCCGCCCGGGTGAGCCGCGCAACTGCCCAAGATCTCGGGCAAGTGCAACCATTACTGCTGGATCGGGGCGCGGGCCCGGCCTCGGGCATTCCTGCGCTCGGTCCGGCGATGGTGAGCGCGATTACGGTTCGACTGGCTGAGGGCATTGATCCGCGGGCGGTGGCGGAAACCATCTCAGCCTGGCCGGATGTTTCCGTGCATACCCAAGCGGCGCAACACGAGCTCCTGGTCTATGGGATGATTGACAAAGCGCGGCGGCAGATCGGCCTGTTCCGCGTCCTGCTCATCATCATTTCGACGATCATCATGGCGCTGATTCTCTACACGCTCACCCTCGACAAAATTCACGACATCGCCCTGCTCAAGCTGATGGGAGCTCGCAATTCCATGATCGTGGGGTTGATTCTCCAACAGGCACTCCTGCTGGGGATCCTCGGCTACGGCATCGCCTATTTGCTGGGGCAGTGGGTCTTCCCAAAATTTCCCCGGCGCGTGCTTATCGCCGCTGATGACTTGTGGGGACTGGCACTGGTAGTCGTGACCATTTCTGTGCTGGCGAGCCTGCTCGTCATCTGGAAGGCCATGCGCGTCGAACCCAACAAGGTGTTGTCATGATGCAGCCGAACAAATCCAACGCGCCCGCCATCGTGGCCGAGAACCTCACCAAAATCTACGGCAGCGGTAATACCGAAGTCG
>JADLHS010000646.1 GCA_020848635.1 Limisphaerales bacterium | reverse complement strand
GCGGCAAAAGTTTGCGCAATGAGATAAAGGAACAATCAATGACGATGAGATCCACGGGCGAGAACGGGGAGGGGAACTGGGCGGGCGTGAGATGACGGGCATTGGTTTTCTCCATGACGATGACCCGAGGATCCTGGCGAAGTTTCCAGGCCAACTGGCCGTGGCCGACGTCCACGGCGAAAACGCGGGTGGCGGCCGCCTGCAACAGGCAATCGGTAAAACCGCCGGTGGAGGCGCCCAGATCAATCGCCGCTTGCCCGGAGACGTCGAGGTGAAAATGCCGGAGCGCGTGATCGAGTTTGTGGCCGCCGCGGCTGACGTACTTTTCAGGAGTCACCAGGGTGAGGTGGTCGGCGGGGCGCACTGCATCGCTGGGTTTGCGTGCGGGTTGCCCATTGACGAGCACCTGGCCGGCCATGATGGCGCGCTTGGCTTTTTCGCGGCTGTCGCAAACCGCATGGTCCACAAGTGCCTGGTCAAGGCGAGTCATGCAGAGAGCATAGCGGGCGCGCGCAAAAGTTCACGCCCGTTTGTGCGAAATCACGGAAAAACAGTTACGCGAACGAAGGCAACGGAGCTTGTGCTCAACGGGTGGTCGTTGAGTAAAGCCGCGACTGCACTTCGTTGTAGCTGTGCAGAAACATCTGGTTGTCAGCGACCGACTTTTCGATGAGTTGCTTGATGAGGAACAGCTCAGAGCTGTTGATCACCGCGTGAACGCTTTGCTGGAAAGCCTGCAGGGGGGTGAAAGTCTGAAACGATTCCCCCAGTAAGATGACGGTCGCGTGGCGCCGCTGGTTCATCGGCATCTGCTGCAAAGCCTGCAGGGTGAGGTTTTCTTCCAAGGTGTTGGCGGCAAACCGCTCCTCAACGATGACCACCTGATACCGCACCTGGCTGAACCGGATGAGGAAATCGCTGTGCGTCGCGGCGGTGTGAACCTTGTAGCCAAGCTCCTGCAACGCAAGTTTCACCGCGTCCAGCCACTCGGGCGTCGAGAAGGCGAGCAACGCGGGTTTGTCGGAGGCGCTTATGAAGTCGAATTGTTCGTTCATGGTTTACTTGATTTTAAGCGTGGCGGCGGGGGCGGGGCGGGCACTTCCCAGTGGATCCACCAGGCCCTTCATGCGGAGCGACCCGGCGGTGGTCGTGATTTCGCCCCGGGCTTTTTTCATGTTATCCATGCCGCGGGTGACGGTTCCGCGTTTGGAACAGTAGAGCAGGGCGTTTTCCTCGGTGATCTGCCCGAGTTCAAATGCTTCCAGCGCCGCCTGATCAAAGGTGCGCCAGCCGAATGCGTAACTCGCTTCGATAATCTCGTAAAAACTTTTCCCTTCGCTTTCGCCGAGCCGGATCGTTTCCTGGGTGCGGAGGTTCGAACCCATGATTTCCAACAATGCGTGCCGGCCACCGCTGATGCGCGGAACGAGTCGTTGGCTCACGACCCAGCGCAAGGAATCAGCCAAGCGCATGCGAATCTGCTCCTGCTCTTCCGGTTCGAACATGCCCAGGATGCGATTAATTGTCTGGCCCGCGTCAATCGTGTGCAGGGTGCTCAGGACGAGGTGACCGGTCTCCGCCGCGCTGAGGGCAATGTTGACGGTCTCCCGATCGCGCATTTCCCCAACCAGGATGACCTTGGGCGCCTGCCGCAAGGCCGCCCGCAACCCGCTGGAGAAACAATCGAAATCGGTGCCCTGTTCGCGTTGATTGAATGTTGCGCGTACGCTCGGATACACAAACTCCACCGGGTCCTCGAGGGTGACGATGTGAACTGCCTTGGTGAGGTTAATCTCGTTGAGGACGGCGGCGAGAGTAGTGGATTTGCCGGAGCCAGTGGCCCCTGTGACCAGCACCAGCCCCGTTTTTTCCCGCGGAATCTGTTGCAAGACATCCGGAAACTTCAATGTTGTGAGCGTGGGAATGATGGTGTTTAGCTTGCGGCAGACGATGGAGTAGTGGCCGCGTTGGGAGAAAATATTGACGCGAAAGCGCGCGCGTTCGCCGAGCTGAAACGATGTGTCACACGAGCCCTTGCGCATCAAATCCTGCAAATGCCACTGGTTTTCGCCGACGAGGTTTAATGCAATCGCTTCGCTCTGATAGGGCGTGAGCCGGTCAATCGCCGGGTCGAGGGTGACTGGTTTGAGCTCGCCGTAGGCTTCAACTTGCAGGGGGCGACTAACAGTGAACAACAGGTCGGAAACTTCCGGCTGTGAATCCAGCATTGTCGTCAGGACATGGTCCAGTTCCGGGCGTCGCATCATAGTTTTAGGCCTCGTCTTCTTCCGGCGGGTGGGCAAGGAGCGACCGGAATTTGCGTTTATCCAAAGATTTTTCGTACGCCTCCTCGGGCGAAATGCGTTTCATTCGGACGTGTTCCATAATGGCATCATCCAGCGGTTGGTTTCCGAGCCGTTTGCCGACTTGAATCATGCCGGGAATCTGATGCGTCTTGCCTTCCCGCACCAGGTTGGCAATCGCCGTGGTAAAGACCAGGATTTCCAAGGCCGCCACGCGGCCTTTCTTGTCAATGCGCTTGAATAAGTTCTGCGCGATAATGCCTTTCAGAGACTCGGACAAGGTGGTGCGGATTTTGTTTTGTTGGTCCGCCGGAAAAACGTCAATGATGCGGTCCACGGTTTTGGCCGCGCTGGGCGTGTGCAGGGTGCCAAACACCAAGTGACCTGTGTTGGCCGCGAGAATCGCCATTTCAATGGTTTCCAAGTCGCGCATTTCACCGATCAGCACCACGTCGGGGTCTTCGCGCAACGCGCCCTTCAGCCCGGCAGCAAAACTTTTGGTGTGCATCCCCACCTCGCGTTGGTTGACCAGACAGTTCTTGCTCTCATGGACGAATTCGATGGGATCCTCCATGGTGATGATGTGATCGCGCCGGTTCTTGTTCACGTAGTCCAACATCGTGGCCAGCGTGGTGGATTTGCCGGAACCGGTCGGTCCGGTTACGATCACCAACCCCTTGTGTAACATGGCTAGTTTCTTCAGGACCGGGGGCAACGGCGCGTCGAATTTTTCGAAATCTTCAAACGAGAGAACCTTGCTAGGAATCTGCCGGAAGACGGCCCCAATGCCATTCTTCTGATTGAAGAAATTGGCACGGAACCGGGAAATGTTCGGAATTTCATAACCGAAATCCACGTCGCCGGTCTCTTCGAAAATCTTGATCTTATATTCCGGCGCGATTTCGTACAACATCGACTTAAGCGCATCATTCTCCAGCGGGGGATGTTCTACGCGCTGGAGTTCGCCGTTGATGCGCAACATGGGATTGTTGCCGGCCGAAAGATGCAAATCGGAGGCCTTCTGTTCAAACATCAAGTTGAAGAATGAATCAATCTTTGCCATATATTCTTTGCAATCCGTTTCCCACTAAGCTAAACCCGCACCACTTAGTCAACGGACCGGACTTTGAGCCGCATTTCCGAGAAAATCAGGGCTGAAATTGCCATCCACGGCGCGATTACCTTCGCGCGCTTCATGGATCTGGCCTTATATTGTCCCGATACTGGATATTATGAGTCGGATAATGACACCGTTGGCCGGGGCGGTGACTTTTATACCAGCGTCAGTGTTGGACCGGTTTTCGGCGAATTGCTTGCATTTCAGATCGCAGAATGGATGGCGCCGACTTTAGCGCAGCGTGAACCCACGGGGACGGATCGCACCCCGGGGGTGGAAGTTGACGTGGGGAATGTCCCAGACGAGGGGTTTCGATTGATTGAAGCTGGGGCGCACGAGGGGCGGTTGGCGAAGGATATTCTCACATGGCTGCGACAATGGCGGCCGGCCTTGTTCGCGAGAGCCGAGTATTGGATTGTCGAACCTTCGACTCGGCGACGACAGAAGCAGTGCGAAACCCTGAAGGAGTTTTCTCCCAAAGTCCATTGGGCTAGCACCCTTGCAACTTTGGGGCGGGCCACTATCCGCATTAAGGGAGTAATCCTTGCCAACGAGCTGCTGGATGCCATGCCCGTCCACCGCATCGGTTGGGATCCCGCTCGGCAGGTTTGGTTTGAGTGGGGCGTGGAGTGGAACGACAATGGTTTCGCCTGGGTGCGCCTGCCTGATTCGATTCCGGAAGCAATTGGCCCATGTGGCGTTTCAACCGAGTTGCTCAAGCTCCTGCCCGATGGGTTCTCCACAGAAATCGGTCCCTTTGCGGAGCAATGGTGGAGCGAAGCCGCTGGCG
>JADLHS010000645.1 GCA_020848635.1 Limisphaerales bacterium | reverse complement strand
TTCAATCGTTGTGGCTCGATGTTCTGCGGCTATTTCACCAGCGAGCCGGTCTGGAATCTCGCCGACGCGATGAAGTCCGACCGCGAGCGTTTCAAGAAGTTTTTCCACGGTATGCTTGAAGCAGGCGTTTATCTCGCGCCGTCTCAATTCGAGGCCGGCTTCCTCTCCGCCGCGCATGGCGAGGCGGACATTGAGAAAACCGTAAGCGTGGCGGCGAAAGTCATGAAACAGATTGCGCGCTGAGGAATGACCAGCAAGGAGCTCAAGTGCCGTCCTCGGTGAGGGGGTGGGTGCGGGTGTTCGGCAGCCCGCAGCCTTATCCCTCCACCGCGACCGAAAGCTTGCGACGCACGCGGACCCCACGTCTCCCTTTCGCTGGACCGTAACCGGCCTGCCCGGCGGCCTGAGATTACATGAAACTTTTCCTTCCCGTCCGCGTCTTTCCGTGGCGTATGCTTGGCGCATGATGCGTGGGAAAAACATCTGGATCGTTCCGCTGGTGCTCGCCCTGCTGGTCGGCGGCGTGGGCTGGTGGGCGGATCGCGAGTTGCGCCGGACGATTCAACAGGAGTTGCGGGCGGACTTGCAGTCCACGCTCGATGCGAACGTGACCGCCCTGGAAATCTGGATGGCGAACCAGAAACGGATTGCCGCCGCCCTGGCCGAAGAACCGCGCTTCAAGGCCATCGCGCTCGAGTTGTTGGAGCATCCGACGGCTGACCCCACCAACCGTGCCGCCCTGGCGACACTCTCGCGCCAGTTGATTTCCATCCAACACCTGCCAGAACGGCTGCGCACCCTCGGTTACGGCATGGCGCAGTTGGTCGGCACCAATTACACCATCGTGTTTGATACCGGTCGCGGTCGGGGCCGGGGGCGAGACCCGGATCGTCAGGGCACGCCGGTATTCGATGAATTGCAGCCGAAGTATGCCGAGCTATTTGCCTCGGGGGAGCCGATCCTGATCACCCCGTTCAAGGTCAAGCCTCCGGAGAACCCGGGCCGGTTCGGCCCCGGCGGCGAGCGAAATTCTCCCCCCGGCTTCGCCCGAACGGGAGAACGTTCGCCGGGGGCCACTCCTGCGCGCCGCGAGCCACCACCACCGCGCGACTTGACGGTGATGCAGGTGGCCGCGCCGGTGAAAAACAGTTCCAGCCAGACGCGCGGCGCGCTTGCGTTAATCATCAATCCCGACACGGAATTCACCCGCATCCTGTCCGTGGCGCGTTCGGGTGAATCCGGGGAGACATTCGCGTTTGATGCCGAAGGCGTCATGCTCTCCAAAAGCCGGTTCGACGCGGAGTTGAAGCGGTTCAAATTGTTGAAGGATGAGCCGGACGCGGTCTCGGCTTTGACCCTGGGACTGCGGGATCCGGGCGGTGATTTGACGCAAGGATTCACGGCCAACACGAACCTTTCGTGGCCGTTGATTGCCATGGTCAAGCACGCCCTCGAGGGGGGGGCGGGAGTGACGATTGAACCGTTTCGGGACTATCGCGGGGTGCCCGTAGTGGGGGCCTGGCGCTGGTTGTCGGACTATGGGTTCGGCGTTGGCACCAAGATTGACGCGCGGGAGGCCTTCCAGCCGTTGCAGGTGGTGCGCCGGGTGTTCCTGATTCTGTTTTTGCTGCTCGCGCTGGCGTCGCTAGTGATTCTGCTCTTCTCCATCCGGCAGGTGATCTGGCGTCGGCGGTTGACGGAGGCGGAATTGAGAGCGCGGCAACTCGGCCAGTACAAACTTGCGGAAAAAATCGGCGCCGGGGGCATGGGCGTGGTTTACAGGGCGCACCATGCTTTGCTCCGCCGGGAGACGGCGATCAAGCTGCTGCTGCCCGACAAGGCGGACCCCGCCGCCATTGCCCGGTTCGAGCAGGAGGTGCGCTTGACCTGCCGGCTCACCCACCCGAACACCATCCAAGTCTATGATTACGGCCACACGCCGGATGGAATTTTTTATTACGCCATGGAGTATCTCGACGGATTGAATTTGCACGATCTCGTGCATCGCTACGGGGCACAGCCTGAGGCGCGTGTCGTTCATATCCTCCGGCAGATCTGCGAATCCCTGAGCGAAGCGCATGGCGTGGGCTTGATTCATCGGGACATCAAACCGGCCAACATTTTTCTTTGTGACCGCGGCGGTATCCCGGACAGCGTGAAGGTGCTCGACTTCGGACTGGTAAAACATGTGAGCGATCAGCCGGACGAGTTGGCCGCAATGGAAATGCCGGGCGCGGACGGCATTGTGGGCACCCCGAACTTCATCGCCCCGGAAGCGATCCGGGATTCCACTCAGTCAGATGCGCGCAGCGATTTGTATTCGTTGGGGGCGTTGGGATATTTTCTTTTGACGGGCCAGGAAGTCTTCGAAGGCGACTCGATTGCGGAGTTGTGTCGGAAGCATCTTAATGAAATACCCGTGGCGCCCGGAGTGCGTGTCGGGAGGCTTTTCGATCCGCAATTGGAGGCGCTCTTGATGCGCTGCCTGGCCAAAACCCCCGCCGCCCGGCCGCCGTCCGCCCGGGAGCTGGCGCAGTTGCTGGCCGTGGGTCCGCTCGTTGCGCAATGGCCATTGGCACACCGTGCCGCATGGTGGATGGCGCATCGCAAATCCATCGTTGCGCTGGCCAAACCGGCTGTGCGATCCGATTCCACACCGATTGACAAGACGGTGAAGATTGAGTTTGCCGACCGGACTCCGTGATTCTGCATGAGGGTTGGTTTGAAAAATCCGTGTCCATTCGCGTGGGTCCTTGGTTAAATGGCCACGTCCAATGAAACGAACCATCCTGATTTACCTGGCGCTCTTGGCATTGTTTGGGGCGGGTATTTTCGTTGCCATCCAATGGGGGCAACGACTGCCCGCACCCCTCGCGGAGGATGGCTCTGCCGTCGGGGTCGCGCCGCCCGTCGCGGCGGACGACGCGGTTTCGCTTTGGTCGCCGCTGCGTGAGCACTTCCAGGCACCGCTCAGCCGGATATTGCTGCAGGTCATCCTCATTGTGCTGGCCACCCGGTTGGTGGGCGCCCTGTTTGTTCGCTGGGGGCAACCGTCGGTTGTGGGCGAAGTGCTCGCGGGGATTCTGCTGGGGCCGTCGTTGCTCGGTTGGTTGTGGCCGGCCGCGTCCAGCGTCATTTTTCCGCTCGAATCGCTGGCCGTCTTGAAACTACTTAGCGAGATCGGCGTGTGCCTGTTCATGTTCGTGGTGGGGCTGGAACTGGAGGTGAGCCATCTCCGGCAAAAAGCGCACACGGCCGTGCTTGTCAGCCATGTTGGCATCCTCTTCCCCTATTTTCTCGGCGTGGTGACGGCATTGTTGCTTTACTCGAAGCTGGGCGCGCCCGGAACCTCCTTTGCCGCGTTCGCCTTGTTCATGGGCATTGCCATGAGCATCACCGCGTTTCCGGTGCTGGCGCACATTCTCAAGGAACGTGGCCTTGCCCGGACGGCCTTGGGCAGTACTGCCCTCACCTGCGCGGCGGTGAACGACGCCACGGCGTGGGCCATTCTCGCCTTCGTCGTGGCGATTGCACGGTCCAGCAGTCTGGCGGCCACGGCCTTCGGGCTGGGACTGGTGCTTGTCTTCGTCGCGGTGATGCTCTTTGTGGTGCGTCCCCAATTGCCGCGCTGGCTGGAGGTGGGGCGGATGGATGCCGGCGGCCCGGGCCGCAGCGTTATGGCCGCCGTTTTGTTGCTGATCCTGACTTCCGCGCTGGCAACGGAACTCATCGGCATTCACGCTTTGTTCGGTGCGTTTGTCGCCGGAGTGGTGATGCCGGACAAAACGGAATTTCGCGAATACCTCATCGTGCGATTGGAGAATTTCAGTTCCCTATTCCTGCTGCCGCTGTTCTTTGCCTTCAGCGGGCTGCGGACTCATGTGGGGCTGTTGAACGATCCAACGAGTTGGCTGATCTGCCTGGCGATCATCGGCGTCGCCACGCTTGGGAAACTGGGCGGCACGATGGTCACCGCGCGGTTGACGGGCATGAACTGGAACGAATCATTCTCGCTCGGCGCTCTGATGAACACGCGCGGCCTGGTGGAACTTGTTGCGCTGAATATTGGCTACGATCTGGGAATCCTCCCGCCGCGCATCTTCGCCATGATGGTTCTGATGGCGCTGGTCACGACGTTTCTGACCGGACCGCTACTGAACCTGGCCGAGCGTGCAAAACGGCGCACGGGGACTGGGGTTGCCGTTTCATAGAACGGCCCAAGCAAAAATCCGTGTTCATTGGCGTTGGTTCGTGGTTAAATCTCCCCGCACTTTATGGAATATGAAGCGGTTATCGGACTGGAAACCCACGTCCAGCTTAAAACGAAATCGAAGATGTGGTGCGGCTGCGCCAATCAGTACGGCGCCGAGCCGAATACCAACGTCTGCCCGGTTTGCCTGGGCCTGCCGGGGGTGTTGCCGGTGCCCAACGACGAAGCGCTGCGCCTGACGGTGCTCACGGGTTTGCTTCTCAACTGCGAAATTCCCCGTTTCGCCAAGTTCGACCGGAAGAGTTATTTCTATCCGGACATGCCAAAGAATTACCAAATCACCCAGTACGACAAGCCGTCCACGGCCAACGGCTTTGTGGAGTTCGAGCTCAACGGCGGCCGGGCGCGCGTGCGCATCACCCGCGCCCATCTCGAAGAGGACGTGGGCAAAAGCACGCACTTTGAACGCCAGAGCGGGCTGGACTTCAATCGCGCCGGGGTGCCGCTCATGGAAATTGTTTCCGAGCCCGACATCACCAACTCGGACATGGCCTACGAGTATCTGAACGCGCTCAAGGAGATTCTCATCTACGGCGGGGTGAGCGATTGCGACATGGAGAAAGGGATGGTGCGTTGCGACGTGAACGTCAGCGTACGGCCTGTGGGCACCAAGGAACTCGGCGCGAAGATCGAAATCAAGAACATGAACAGCTTTTCCGGCGTGCGCCGCGCGTTGGAATACGAAATCCCGCGCCAGATCGAGGTGGTGAAGCGGGGCGGCAAGCTAGTCCAATCCACCCGCCGCTGGGATGACGAGGCAGGTATAACCGAGGAGATGCGCACCAAGGAAGACGCGCATGACTATAGGTATTTCCCCGATCCGGACCTGATGCCGCTGGCGCCCACCGACGCATGGCTGGCCGAAGTAAAGGTGCGTGTGGTGGAGTTGCCGCTGGCGCGCAAGCAACGGTTCATGCGCGATTACCAATTGCCCGCGCCCGACGCCGAGACATTCAAAAACGATGTGCCGTTGGGGGATTATTTCGAAGGCATCGCCCGGCAATCGAAGAATCCGAAAGCCGTCGCGAACTGGGTCATCAACAACCTGCGGGCAAAGCTGACCGAAAGTAGCAGCCGACGTGAGTCGGCTCTAATTGAAGCAACCGGGACAAGTCAGAGCGGACTCACGTCCGCTGCCACGGGAAATTCACTGGCCGATTTGAAGTTTTCTCCCGCCGCGCTGCTGGAACTCGTCGGTCTCGTCGAAGCCCAGACCATAAGCAGTGCCGCCGCGCAACAGGTGTTTGCGGAAATGTTCGAGACCGGCAAAGCGCCATCCACCATTGTTCAGGAAAAGGGTCTGGCCCAAGTCAGCGATACCGGGGTGATTGAGAAGTTCTGTGACGCGGTTATCGCTGCGAATCCCGGGCCGGCGAGCGATTTCAAGTCCGGCAAGGTTGCCGCGCTTAATTTTCTTAAAGGCCAGGTCATGAAGGCGAGCAAGGGCAAGGCGAATCCCGC
>JADLHS010000704.1 GCA_020848635.1 Limisphaerales bacterium | reverse complement strand
CCATTCGTCGGAGTTTCCTACACGCTCGCAACACGCCAAGCAAGTGCGCAGAGAGCCGTCAATCTCTACCTGCAAAGCATGGAGACTCCCAGCAAGGCGAGCCACATCATGCGTGCGGTGCCGGGGCTGTCGTCCTTCTGTTCATTGGGCGCTGTCATCCGTGGCTGCATTGAGGCCAATGGCCGGGCCTTCTTTGTCGCTGGCTCTACGCTGTACGAGGTTTCGTCCTCTGGCGCTGCAACCAGTCGGGGTACGCTGAACACCTCAACGGGTCAAGTCGGCATGGCTTGGGGCACGACTCAGCTTGTCATCACCGATGGCGCAGACGGCTATGTGCTGACGCTTGCGGGCAATGCCTTTGGGCAGATCGTTGACCCTGATTGGTCGGGGTCGCATCGGGTCGAATACCTTGATGGCTTCTTCTCGTTCCAGTCGCCCGGAACTCAACAGTTCAGCGTTTCCGCGATTGACGATGCATCGGACTTGGATGCGCTGGACTTCGCCTCTGCTGAGTCTGCGCCCGACAACTTGGTTGCCCACATCGTCAGCAATCAGCGCCTATTCCTGATGGGCGAGACAACCACCGAAGTCTGGTTCAACGCTGGCGGTGAAGACTTCCCATTCTCGCGGTCGAACGGCGAAACCATCGATGTTGGCTGTGTTGCCAAGTGGTCGGTGGTCAAAGCTGACGCCGGCCTGCTGTGGATTGGTCGGGACGCAAACGGCTCTGGCATGGTCTACAGGGCCTCTGGCGGACCGCCCCAAAGAATCAGCACCGTGGCAGTGGAAGAAGCCTTGCAGGGCTCTACGGGCCTCTCTGAGGCGGTCGCCTACGTGTATCAAGACCACGGGCAGACGTTCTACTGTGTCAACGCTCCGGGCCTTGCTTCTACGTGGGTGTACGAACTCAGCACAAACGCATGGCACGAACGCTGCGACATTGATGGGGTTGGGCAGTTCATCGCGCATCGGGCCACTCATTGCGTCTTTGCTTACGGCATGCACCTTGTCGGTGATGCTGACGGCAACGTGTACCGCATGAACTCGGCTGTAAACACTTTTGCCGGTGATCCTCGCGTGTGTGAGCGGACAAGTCCAAATGACGCGCTGCCGCTTCGCAATCGCAAGGTTCACACAGAGTTTGTCGCTGACGTTTTGACCGGCGAGGCTTTGACCGGAGATCCACAAGTAGAGCTGTCATGGTCGAACGATGGCGGGGCTACCTTCGGAAGCCCTGTGATGCGCTCTGCTGGATCTTTGGGCAATCGGTATCAACGCCTTGTGTGGCGTCGATTGGGCATCGCACGGGATCGCGTGTGGAAGATGCGATTTAGCGCAGACGCGCCGTTTTCCATCATCAGCGGTGAGTCTGCATGAGTTCGCTCT
>JADLHS010000703.1 GCA_020848635.1 Limisphaerales bacterium | reverse complement strand
CATTGATAAAACAGGTACGTCCAGCCGTTTTTAATCTTTCGGTAGAAAGCAAGATTCCAAACCAACGACGGCCTTCAAACCGTGATCAAGAATGGCGTTTTTTTGACCGATGGCCTTGGGAACAGGTGCCGCGCTTTTCCTCGCCGCCCTCTCTATTCCCTCAGCAATATTTCCCATTCCGTTCAATTCGCCCGAAACGCTCTCGCGGTTCTGGTTTCTTGATTAACGAAAAAGGTTACAGTTTAACAAACTACCACGTCATTCGCAACGCGGGTAGGATCCAAGCGACTTTCGAAGACGGGCGGCGGTGGGATGTAAAGATCATCGGTACAGCACCAGAGATCGACGTCGCGTTGCTTCAACTCGTCACTAAAAAAGCGGGAGAAGTCTTTCCTTTTGCTTTTTTCGGAGACTCCAGCAAAGTAGAGGTTGGGGAACCTGTCATCGCCATCGGAAACGCACGAGGATTGGGATTGACCGTAACGGCAGGAATTGTAAGCGCAAAAGGACGTGTACTCGGAAGCGGCCAGTACGACAACTATCTTCAAACAGATGCCGCTATCAACTTCGGAAACAGCGGCGGACCTCTGTTCAATCGTTTAGGCGAGGTTATCGGTATCAATACGGCGATCCTGCGTGGAGGGCGAGGGATTGGTTTTGCTGTACCGATCGACATGGTTCGCCAGGTTCTTCCTCAATTGGCAGGAAAAGGTCGTATTGAACGTGCGCAACTAGGCGTATCCATTCAACAAGTAACGGAGCGACTTGCACAATCATTTGGACTCGAAGTCCCTCAAGGAGCGCTCGTGTCCGGAGTCACGCCAAACAGCCCTGCAGAAAAAGCAGGGATACGTATCGGGGATATCATCCTCTCTTTTCAAGGGCGTCCGATCCATAACCACTCCGATCTTCCGCGTATGGTTGCTTTTTTACCTGTCGGTTCAAATGTACAGGTAGAGATATTACGGGCACGCAAGCGTTCAACACTTATCGTAACGTTACAACGATGGGGAAATCTGCAGGGACAAACACCGTCAACAGAGCAGCCTTTGCCCTCAGAAAAGCTTCCTTTGGCTTCCGCTTTGCGACGACTCGGAGTGAACGTCACGACCGTCGATGCTTCCTTACGAAAACGATGGGGGCTGCCGATAAAAGGAGGAATTCGTATCTCCTCGATCTCAGCATCTTCTGTTGCGGTAGAGAACGGTTTGCGTCAAGGGGATGTAATCATGGAGGTAAACCGTACAAAAGTACTCGATCCGCAACAATTTGCGAGGCTGCTCTCTCGAATCCCGAAAGGTGATAACGTTCTGTTCTTG
>JADLHS010000644.1 GCA_020848635.1 Limisphaerales bacterium | reverse complement strand
GTTTCAGCCGGGCCCGGATAAATAAAGTCAGTCGTCTTCTTGATGTGCTTGTAGAGCGAATCCCAAGGCCCGCTTTCCGCATTGCCGTCGCCGATGCCAATATTGCCGGAGATGCTCCGAACGCGCTCCGACCATCCGCGGCTCCGCTGCGCCGCGCTCACGTACTTATCGGCCGGACACTTGAAGATGTTCTTGCTCTTGCCGACATACCGGCCCAAGCGCGCATACTTGTCTTCAGTCAGGAAGAGAACGTTCGTGTTATCGCCCGAAGTCGTCCAATCCAGCCAACCTACCACCCACGGCGCCGCATTGGGATTCGAGGCGATCGATCCCCCTTGGGCATCGCCGCCATGATAACTCATTACGATGCGCTCGTTGTTGTCCCCGGTGTACATCTGCCACGCGAGCATCACCTGCTTGGTGTTGTTCATGCACAGGATCCCTTGCGCCTTCGTCTTGGCCTTGCTTAACGCCGGGAGCAGCATCGCCGCCAGAATGGCAATGATGGCGATGACGACCAGCAGTTCAATCAGCGTGAAGCCGGATCTTGTTTTTCTCATATCAGTTTGGCGAGTCGGAATGAGTGGTCAGTTTTTTTTCACCCACCCCGACGTGCTGGTCGGGGTGGGTGACTCTTATTTCAATATCACGGCTGCGACCGCTTTTGCAAACGGAATAACTGCACGCCGCCCGTATTCGGCCAATTGGTCGAACTGGTGGCGTCAGTCGCCGGAAGGTCCGCCCACGAACCGGCAGTGAGGCTGGTCCGGGTCTGCAATGTGACGCACGGGAGGCCCAGCCAGGTGATCGGCACATTGCCGCCGGAAGGCGGGCCCGCTTTCAGGTTGCCGAAGGCTTCTTCCACCCGGGTCGCGGCGTAGTTAGTGCCGAACTGAGCCACCGGCATGGTGAAGGTTGATCCGGTAGCGCGAATATATTGAAGGTGGTTCTCGTTCTGCGCAGCCTCATTATCGAGGCTGCCGTGGCCGGCACCGGCAATCCCGAACTTGACGACCATCGCACGACTCCTTCCGGCCGGAATTTCCAGAGTCAGTTCATAAAAGTCGCTCCCTGCGGGGTTGTTTATCATTTGAGGAAGACTGATGTTCCAAGTTGCCCACGCATTGTCAGGGAATAATTGTGGACCGTTGATGAATACCTGATCGTTCGCGCTATCGAAAGGAATGCCATTTTTGTCCGGAGTGCCATTGGTCAATTGGAGCACGAAAGTGACAGCCGTGGGCTGGAGCAACAGGTCACATAACGAGTCATCGCTGTAATAAACGAGCGGCAGCACCTGACTGCCGCTACTGAGGTTGAAACTGCGGTTCTGGCCCCCGGTAGAGGCCGGGCTTTCGTAGCCACCGGTGGCGCGGAACTTATATTCGAAGCGCGTGTCAGGCAGATCAACAATGGTAATGACCGTGGAATAAACATTCGAAGCGTTGCCACTCAAGGCCGGGTTGTTGGTCAGATCCACGCCATCCCCCCAAGAAGTAAATGCGCCCGCGACGCGAATAGTGTTTGGCTCCTCGGGCGTCCAAGCGCCGCTGAGGATTTGCGCGGACATATCAACCCGGAAAGTCACTAGGTTTGTGACCGGTGCCGGGGCCGGATTGCCCGCGAGCCAGCGACCGTTCGGCAGATCGAGTTGAAATTGCACTGTTTGCATCGCGCTGGTAGTTGTAACCGAGGCATTTGCCGCGGCACCGAAATCAGCTCCGATGGCGGTAGCCCACGATCCGGCACTTCTAAACTTGAACTCATGCGTTCCCGCCGTGCCGACGACGTAGTTCAAGGTGTAAACCCCATTCCCCGCCGCGGCCATCTGTGCATTGGGATCACTGTCCCACGTGGGAGTTGTACAATCGCCGGCGATGTCCCAAGCCATGTTGCCAGGATCGGTGTAGCCAATGCGGTTGGCCAGCGGCAACCAGCCGTCAACCGTGGTGCCTGGGAAAAAATAAAACGTGTTGGTTCCATTGGCGTCTCCCTTGATTTTAACATCGTTTCCCGGCCAATTAGGATCCCCCCAAGACGCCCCAGTAACCTTAAATCCATGATAGGTATCGGCGATGGTCGCCGTGGTTAGTGAATAAACGGTTGGCCCTCCCGTCAGCTCGTTCTCAGGTGTGCCGGGGGCCCATGCAGGGGTGAGCGCGGAACCTGACACATAATATGGCTGCGCTTGAACGGTGGACACGAAGACAGCGACGACTCCAGCCGCCGCGAACATTGCGATTTTCTTTTTCATGGTATTTATTTCGACGGTTGACGTGTCGCCTGAAGCTCAGCGTTTACCGGATGCAAAATTGCAGTTTGGCCTAACGGTAGCTCTGGACTCGTCCGTCAAAAATTAGTCAGGACTTACGTTAGCGTCCACCGCATGTTTGTGCGGGAGTCCGCCCAGGACCGCCCTGTTTTATCCCCGCAAATACTTCACCACGGCTTCGGTCCGCGAATGCACATGCAGCTTTTCATAAACGGTCCGCACATAGCTACGCACGGTATCAATGCTGATTTTCAGGCGGTCGGCGATTTCCTTGTAGGCATAGCCATTGGCGAGTTGATCCAGAAACTCCTTCTCGCCCGGCGTAAGTTTTGCCAGCGGTGATTCCCCTTCGCCCGGTCGGGAAAAGAACTGGACGACGCGCCGGGCCAGTTGCGGGGTCATCGGCGAACCAC
>JADLHS010000643.1 GCA_020848635.1 Limisphaerales bacterium | reverse complement strand
TTTCAGGGTGTAATGTCAGCAGCAGACGGCCTTGTTCGGAACGAGGAGGTCGCAGGTGCAACTCCTGCCACCCTGACCATTCTTGGAAGGCAGGCAGATATAAGCTGGCTGCACCTGTCTCGAAAACAGGATCGGCATTGCCGAGGTCGGCGCGCGTGGAGGCGGGAAGTCGCATTGGCTGCTCGCGCAGATGGGCGCCGACGATTGCCAGCGCGTGCCGGGACTGAAATGTCTGCTGCTGCGCAAAGTCGGCAAGGCCAACATCGAACAATTCGAAGATCTTCGGCGGCGATTATTCGGAAAGCTCAAGCATGAGTTTTCCGCTTACCGCGGCGTATTGGCATTTGCGAATGGTTCACGCATTATCGCCGGTCATTTCCAAACCGAGAAAGAAATTGATGCCTACCTCGGCCTGGAATACGACGTGATTGGCGTCGAGGAGGCCACGACGCTGACGAGCCGGAAGTATCAGGACATTTCAACCTGCTGCCGCACGTCGAAACCGAACTGGCGTCCGCGCATTTACTCCACGACGAATCCCGGCGGCGTGGGCCATGCATGGTACCGGACGCGTTTCGTTGCGCCACTGCTGGAGGGTCGGGAGGCTGAAACACGGTTCATTCCAGCGCGCGTTAACGATAACGCTTTCAACAATCCGGAGTATCGGAAGGTTTTGGAGGCGTTGAGCGGCTGGCAGAAGCGTGCTTGGCTAAACGGTGACTGGGACATCGCCGCCGGCCAATACTTCACGAGCTTTCGTCGCGAGGTTCACATCGTCCAGGATTTCGATGACACGCGGGCGGTGGAATGGTTTGCCGCTTTGGACTACGGTTTCGCCCACTACACCGTCTGCCTGCTCGGCTGCCGGGATGGCGACGGCAACATCTTCATCGTGGACGAACACGCGGAGCGGCTGTGGCTAACCATGTCCAGTCAACTTGCGACCGCCTTTGCACAGAAATGCGGGTGAGGACAGGGGTGCTTCCTGCTTCGCGCCGGACTCGGTGTAGAAGAGCGCGTTGCTCAACGTGCCGTTCCAGGTTGTCGTGCGCACGCCGTCGAGCCGCTCCCATTGGTTCGTGACGCGCACGACGCGTTCGGCGAGGAGAAAACGATTCGTGACCAGCGTGCCCGAAACATCCGCCACCACGGCGAGCCACGCGCGCACCTGTGTCGGCGCGCTGACCTGCACGGCGAGGAGTGTGACCCAGGTCGAGCCGTTGGTGGCGAGGGCGAGTTGCGCGGTGACATCCTGCTGCGGTGCGTTGGCGAAATTGACGCGGTTCGTCACCAGCATTGCGGTCGTGCCCTGATACGCCCGGTTGGTCAGGGAATACTTCGACGTGCCACCGGAGAGAATCCAGCCGTTCGTGCCCGCCTCGAACGAGCCGTTGCTGATGAGATTGGTGGTGTAGGCGGCCGCGTTGCCCGCGAACGCGAGCGCCAGTGCCAGGTTCAAAATGACTTTCATCAATCTTGAATAGCGCGAAGCGGGCGGAGTGTTACAAGCGGAGGTAGCGTCAGGCATCCTGCGTGCCGCTACTTCGATTCGCCAGTCAGAGCGGGCGCAGTTTCGCGGCGTGGCGTTCCGCCGCCGGCGGGAGTTGCGGGCGAGTTGTTCGTCACGATCTGCAAGAGCGGAACAAGTCTGGTGAGCAGTTCATCCGCCTCAGCCCAGCGCGCATCGTCGGTGAGTAAGACGAACGGCGCGGGCGCAACGCCGGTGACATAGACGCCGTAATCCTGCATCGCGCGGGCGAGTTCGTAGGCCGGGCCGTTCGTGCCGAACTTCGCCGCGATGTCCACATCCGACGGGATGGCGAGGAGTGTCCCGACATTTAGAAAATCTCCGCTGGACGCATCGCCACCGGTGGCAGGCCAGGTTGTGCTGGGCGTTTGAAAATCATTCCGTCCGCCGAGCCGCTGACGGTTGACACGGGAGGCGAGCGCGTGGCGAATTCCATTTTCCAATTCACCGGTGCGCAACAGTCCGCCGAGATTGGACAGGCCGAAGGGCTTTGCGTCGCTGGCGGATTCATCCACGCCCGGCCCGGCGAGGTCGGTGCGGGCGAGCGACTGCGCGTCGAGGTCGCCATCGGCGCGCACGCTCACACCGTGCAGTTCAAGCGCGTGACGGCGACCGCGTTGCAACAGCACCCAGGAATCGGATATATTCGCGTCAGGCAGATTAGCCACCGCGAGGCAAAGGTCAGCGCGAATTTCGCCGTTCACCCAGATGCGGCGCAGCGGGTCGGTCGGCGAACCCAGAAACGGACGGCGCGAACGCAGCACATCCGCGAGCGGCCCATCGGCGAAAAATGATTTGCCGGGCACGGGTGAAAACTTCGCGCTGCTGCCAAGCGGGCGATTCCAGATGCTCGCGCTGCTGAACGGCCAGAGATAGGGATTGCGCGCGAGCCGTCCGTAGCGCGTCGTCGTGCGCGGCGACGCCACGGCGAATTCACCCGCCGCGACGCTCACGGGCTGCGCGTCGTTCACGCCGCTCATCTTCACGAGGCCGTGTGCGACTTCGAGTTCGGTCTGGTTGGTGTCAACGGTAAGATCGAACTCCGTGCCGACGACGGTGACGAGCGCGTGCGGCGTTTCGATGAGCAACGGCAAACCTTCGGGTTGTTTCGCCACGTCGGCGGCGAGCGAGCCACGGACGAGCTTGAATTGTTTTCCTCCGGCGCGCGGCGGATTTCCCACGGGCTGCAAGGAAATCTCCGTTCCCGGTTCGAGGTGCAGGACCGTTCCGTCGGCGAACTTCACGGTGGTGGAAATGGAAACGTCGGCGCGGATCGTGTCGCCGGGTTTGGGCGTGCCGACGCCGGAAGCGAGCGCAACTTCCGTGGGTGTTTCGATGGCGAGCGCGAGCGGCGCGGGGCACGTCGCAAACCAAACTCCGAGGAAAATGGCGACACAAGCGGCAGCAAGGGTGAAAGTCCACGCCGGGCGGCGGAAGATTGAGGATAGACGATGGAGGATGGAGGATGGATGGGTCGTGTGAGCCTCCTCACGTCGGCTGCTACGAGCGGTGGAGGTTGTGTCCGCCAACACCTGCCGTTTGATGGCTTCTTCGCTTTCACCGCGCACGATAGCAAGGACGGATTGCTTCACGCGTTCGTTGGATGTGGATTCGCCCAACAACGCGCGCAATGCGGTATCAAGCTGGATTTGATGGACGAGTTGGCGGCGCTGTTGCGGATCGCGCTCCAGTTCGGACTCGATGCGTTGCCGCACGGCGGGCGAAAGCGTGTTCTCCAGATACGCGATGAGGTCCTGTTCGCTTAACATGGCTGTCCTCCCTTGAGTTTGGCCTCGATACACTCGCGGAGTTGCTGGCGCACGCGGAACAGCGAGACGCGCACCCAGACAAGGCTGCGCTTGAGCCGCGCGGCGATGATTTCCGTTGAGTGGTCATGCTGATATTTGAGCGTGATGAGTTCGCGGAGCGGGCCGTCGAGTTGGGCGAGGCAGTCGTGCAGGTGTTCGGCTTCGGCGGAAGGTTCGGCAGCGACGTTGGAGTTGAATTCAGCGAGTTGCCACGCGGCGAATTTCTCCTGCTGCACCTGTTCGCGAGCGAACCGCTGGACTTCGGCGCGCAACAGATTCCACGCAATGGCCCGCACCCACGCACGGAAGGACGTGCCGGGTTTGAACTCATCCAGATGCCGGTAAGCAAAAACAAAAGTGTCGTGCGCGAGTTCATCCACGAGCTGCGGCACGGGCGCTTTGAGTGCGAGAAAGGTGCGGACGTGCGGCAAGTGCGCGTCGAGGAGCGCGGCAAACGCGTCGTGATCGCCGGATTGGGCCGCGCGGAGGAGACGCGCTTCGTCACCGCCATGACTCGGTTGGCTTTCCATTTCAAACGTAGAATAGCGTGAGCCGGGCGGGTCGTTACAGGGTTTTGTGGAATTTGGCCGACAGAGTCATGCAACAGGAATTGCCCATGCGCTGCCATCAACGCGGAACAATTGCGCGTCCACACTATGCTCGTCATCAGCGGTCGTGGCATGGACACCGCCGCAGTGGGCGTCCGTCTCCACCACGGTGGCCCGCAAGGCGCGAAGCCGAAGGCGGAAGTCGCGGCGGATATTTTGACAAGTATCAAAGTGCGCCGGGCGTAGGAATCATTTCCGCACTCGCCAGAAGCCGATTAGCGCTGTGTTTGGGTTGGTGACACTGCGCGATTTGTTGCGCGCGGAATCGGAGATGGCTCAAAAAGCAAAGGAGGATTGGCGGCACCGCAGGCTCTCTACCGGGCGGTTGATCTGCAGGCTCTGGGGAATTAGCGCCGTTCTCTGTGCGCGCTTGTGGTCAGTGCCTCGAAGCCGGAGATCACGTCGAATAGTTCCTCGTCAATGCCGCTCTGGCGCAAACGGTGGAACGTGCCGTGGAGATGCTCCAGCAAGTCATCAATGTTTTTGTCAGCGCGCTGCATCGCCGCCAGACGGCTCGCATTCTCGCTGGCGAGGGATTCGGCACAGGCCCGAAAGAGCGAGATGAAAAGATATTCGCGGATGAGTGCGCGCAGCGTTGTTGTGCCTCCATTCATAACCTCAGGCAAGGTCTTCGTCGGCCACTGGACTTGAGTCAGACTTTTAGCCCAGGGAGCGTCTAGCGGTAACAATCGTTGGCTGACCGGTTCGTAGAGCGCGCCGGACTGTGGGCGGTTGTGGAAGATGTAGAGTTGGGCATACTCGCCTTCAGCCCGGTGCGCTTCGCTTTCGATTTGAATCTCTCCAACGAGCGGAGTGATGGCCTGGACGGAATTCGGAACGGTGAACAATCCGATCGGCGGCAAGCCCGCATCCGTCAGCCGTGCGTGAACGCG
>JADLHS010000642.1 GCA_020848635.1 Limisphaerales bacterium | reverse complement strand
GGGTGCTTGCTGCGGGTGCGTCGCTCGTCGGGCGGCGCCAGGACCCCCGCTGTGAAGGCCAGGCCGCGATGGCCCTGGACTTCGCGGTCAATGGCGTTGAGACCGACGAAGCCTATCGCTTTCCGCTGGATGCCCAGGGGGCAACCAGCGTGCTGAACTGGGCGCCGATGATTGAGGCGATCATTTCCGATGGAAAGCGTGGTGTTCCGGTGGGCGAGATCTCGGCCAAGTTTCACAACGCGCTGGCCGAGGCGATCGTGCTGGTGGCGAGACACGTTGATTGCCACCGCGTCGTCCTGAGCGGTGGCTGTTTCCAGAATCGTTATCTCACCGAACGCACGGTCATTCGTTTGCGCGAAGAAGGTTTTCAGCCGTACTGGCATCAACGCGTGCCGACCAACGACGGGGGGATTGCGCTCGGGCAAATTGTCGCCGCGCAGCGGGAGCTCCGTAGCCGTGGACATCAGTCCGTGCAAACTCAATTACAACCCCGCTCAGATCAGCGCCGACTAACGTCGGCGGCTACTATTTTTTGACCATGTGTCTCGCGATTCCAGGAAAAGTCGAAAGCATCAGTGGCGGTGATGATCCCCTCACGCGCATGGGGCGCATCAACTTCGGCGGCGTGATCAAGGAAGCCTGTCTGGCCTATGTGCCGGAGGTGATGGTTGGCGATTACGTGATTGTGCATGTCGGGTTTGCGCTCAGCAAAGTGGACGAGGACGAGGCGCAAAAGGTCTTTGAGTATTTGAAGCAAATGGAAGAGTTGGCGGAACTGAAGGAAGGCGGGCCATGAATCTAGCGCACGAGATTGTCGTAGCGCCGACTGGCAGTCTGCTGTGTCGCAGGTTGGCAACCTGCGCAGGTCACGCCTGCCGACTGCCAGTCGGCGAAACAGCAGGTTTCCAACCTGCGCTACGTGTGGCGCGATGAAATTTCTCGATGAATATCGGGACGGCGATCTGGCGCAGCAGATCGCGCGGGAAATTCACCGCGTGACGACGCGCCCGTGGAACATCATGGAAGTTTGCGGCGGCCAGACCCACGCCATCGTGAAGTTCGGCATTGATGAACTGTTGCCGAAGCACATCACGCTCATCCACGGGCCGGGCTGCCCAGTCTGCGTGACGCCGCTGGAGATGATTGACAAGGCGCTGGAGAGCGCCGCCAAGCCGAATGTCATCTTTACCTCGTTCGGCGACATGCTGCGCGTGCCGGGCAGCACGACGGATTTACTTTCAGTAAAGGCGAGCGGCGGCGATGTGCGGATTGTCTATTCACCGCTCGACGCGGTGAAGCTCGCCGAGCAAAACCCGGCGAAGGAAGTCGTGTTCTTCGGGGTCGGCTTTGAAACCACCGCACCCGCGACGGCGATGGCAGTGTTTCAAGCGGCCCAGAAAGGCTTGAAGAATTTCTCCATGCTCATTTCGCACGTGCTCGTGCCGCCGGCGATCGAAGCTTTGATGTCATCCCCGGATTGTCGCGTGCAGGCGTTTCTGGCGGCGGGGCATGTTTGCGCGATCATGGGTTACGAGGAATATCCACCGCTCGCGGCGAAGTATCGCGTGCCGATTGTGGTCACCGGCTTCGAGCCGCTGGATGTCTTGCAGGGCATTCTGATGTGCGTGCAACAACTCGAAACGGGGCGGGCTGAGGTGGAGAATCAATACACCCGCGCCGTCCGCAAGTCAGGCAATCAACCGGCGCAGGAGCTGGTGCGGAAGATTTTTCGCATTGTGCCGCGCAAGTGGCGCGGCGTGGGGGAAATTCCCGCGAGCGGTCTCGGATTGAATTCAGCCTATGCGGCGTTTGATGCGGAACTCAAATTCGGTCTGGCGGATCGGCATGTGGATGAACCGGCCGATTGTCTGAGCGGGCAGGTGTTGCAGGGACACATCAAACCGCAGCAATGCCCGGCCTTCGGCGCGAAATGCACGCCGGAGCATCCACTCGGCGCGACGATGGTTTCGGGCGAGGGCGCCTGCGCGGCTTACTATCGGTATCGTCGGCATAGCGCGGCAGAGACTGCGCTCCCAAAATGAAACCACCCGAATTCAACGCGAGCTGTCCACTGCCGATCCAGCAGTATCCGCAGGTGCTGATGGCCCACGGCGGGGGTGGAAAGTTGATGCATCAGTTGCTGGAGAATGTTTTCGGCAAGGCGTTCAGCAATCCCATTCTCGACACCCGCCACGACTCGGCGCAGTTCACCGTGCCGCCCGGCAAACTCGCCATGACGACGGATTCTTACGTGGTGCGGCCAATCTTCTTTCCGGGTGGTGACATCGGTTCGATGGCAATTCACGGGACGGTGAACGATCTTGCGATGAGCGGCGCACGGCCGCTTTACCTGAGTTGTGCGTTCATCATCGAGGAAGGGCTGCCGATGGAAACGCTGTGGCGCGTGGTGTGTTCGATGCGCGACGCGGCACAACGTTGTGGTGTGCAAATCATCACCGGCGACACCAAGGTCGTGGACAAGGGCAAAGGCGACGGTCTGTTCATCAACACGACGGGCCTCGGAGTCATTGAACACACGCTCAACATCTCACCCCAAAATGTGCAATCCGGCGACGCAGTTCTTGTGAGCGGCGATCTAGGTCGACATGGCATGGCAATCATGGCGGTGCGCGAGGGCTTGCAGTTTGAGACCACGATTGAAAGCGATTCTGCACCAGTGCGATTACCCGTGCGGGCCCTGC
>JADLHS010000641.1 GCA_020848635.1 Limisphaerales bacterium | reverse complement strand
GGATACCGTTTGCGGTGAGGCCCGAAGTGCGACAAACTGTCTTCGCTGTGAAAAATACCATCCACGAACATCTGCAACACCTCCGCCACGCCCTTCTGGATTTGCACAAGACGCTGGTGGATTCGGAGCGCGTGAGCTATGAGCAAACCATGGGTACGATCCCATCGCCGAATCATTTTCTGCAACTGCTCATGAAGGATCCCTGGTTCGCCTGGTTGCACCCGCTGTCCCAACTCATCGTCATGATGGATGAGGCGTTGGACGGGAAGGAGCCACTCACGCCGGCTGGCGCGCAGGCTCTCGTGAAACAAGTCCGCAACCTGTTGGTGGCGTCTGAAGTGGGGGAAGGGTTTTCCAAGCATTACTTCGAAGCATTGCAGCGTGACCCCGACGTGGTGCTGGCGCACGCGCGGGCGGCGAAGTATTTCGGTGCTCCGAAACCGCCCGTCTGAGGCTGATGCGCCCCCGCAGGCTGATTCTGAGGTGTTTCTTTGAAGCGATTGACGGTCGGGATTTAGTCTGGTTTCCGAATCCGGGTTTTGTTCTCCAACTCCCGCTCATTGCCATGCAGCCATGCCAGCATCGGTGGGGTGAGTTCGCCAAAGTAATAGGGCATGGCTTCGTGCGTGGCGTGGGGGAGGACGATCAGTTCACTGCCCGGTGCCGCGTGCGCAAAAAGTTGTTGCACGTCCTCCGGGGGCGCGATTTTGTCGTCGGCGCCGGCCACAAACAACGCCTGCACTGGACTCCGCGTCAGGATCCAAGTAGGGTCAAGTTCCTCTGGTTCGAGGTCCAAGAGCGCCGGAAGTTTTCGCAAACCGGATTTGACGAGGCCCGCAGGCAACCAGTCGGCGTAATCATGGCAGATGTTCAGAACGGCGTTGGATAATACCGGGTAGGGCGCGAGCGCCACCACGCGGGTCAGGCGCGGTTCAACTGCCTTCCAGCGCAACGCCAGTGCGGCGCCATAGGATTCGCCGATGGCGGCCACCGGTTCCGCCAACTTTCCATCGCGGGCCAGTGTGTCGAGCAACTGACTCAAGTCCAGCGCCTCCTGCACGCCGAAATAAAGCCACCGTCCGGTGGATTTCCCATGCCCTCGCAAGTCCACCAGAACGCACCGCCAGCCGTTCTCCGCGAGGCGCAGACCCCACGGGGCCATGGCAAACTCGGCCAGGCCGTAGCCGTGCAACAGGACCACTGTACCGTGCGGCGTCTCCGTCCAGGCGTTCGACTGGCCGGGTAGGCTGGCGTGAAAGTTGAACGCACTATGCGGACGCCCGTGCTTGAACTGGTTGGTGGAGGAGATTTGCAGTTGGTAATCGGCGGGTTCGATGATGCGATAGTGCAATCGAGCCGATGGTGGTCCCACGTTGGCAAAGTGGGCGGGGAAGTTGGTGAGAATTTTCTGGTCAAATGCGAGTTCCACCCGCGCCAGGTTGCCAAACCACTGGGGATATGTGTTCGGCGCCTGCGCCATCCGGTGGGCCACAAAGCTGCCGCAACCCGTAGTAGCTAGAATCAGCAGCATAAAGGTCAGCCAGCAGATAGTCCTGAGCCCGGAGACTTCCCACCGCGCACGCGGCGGGAAAAGTCGATGGTCGGCGAAGGGAAGCAGATAGAGCCCGCGGCACACATGGGCCGCAACCCCACCTCGGCTGGTACGAAGTTCGTCAAGTTTCCGATTGGACTGCATTGCCGAGGGGTTAGCCGGTTTCCGGTAATTTGCCAGAGAAAACTTACAGGTGCATGTGAACAGGCCAACTGGGGCGCACCCTTTACTCCTCACTGAGGGCGATCGTTCTCATCAGGAGATGACGAGGAGGCAGGAGGACAGCATGGCGTGGGGTCGGAACCCAACGAAAACTTGGACGCGACCGTCAAAATTTGAGACGCCGCCGTCGTGAGCATTTCCCCGAAACTCGAACTTCGGCAGATTGGCTGGCCACCTTGCCGGGCTCGAAAAGAGCGGTCGGAAGCGTTTGTGTGGTTGATTGGATTTCGAAGTGTCCGCCCGGGTTTGATCCTAACGCGCCTCCGGATTTGAGTCCAAGTTTGGTTTGACTCTTGCGGAGGGATCAGTGCCGAGATGAGGTTTTTCTACTAAGTAATATGGCTAAACTGGTCGTTGTCACAGAGGGGTTGGCCGGCTTGTCGCATGAGGTGACCGGGAGTTGGGTTACAATCGGACGGGCGGAGGAGAGTGCGTTCCAAATCGTCGAAGCGTCGGTTTCGGGCCGGCACTGCGAAGTGCGGCTGCAAGCGGATGGGCTGAAGGTGCGGGATCTTGGGTCCACCAACGGCACCTTCGCCCACGGTGAGAGAATTACCGAAGCGGTGCTGCAGCCGGGGCAGACGCTGCGTGTGGGGGATGTGCATTTGCGTTTCGAGACGATCATCGCGGCGGAGTCGTCGGCGATGCCGTTTGTGAACACTATGTTGCTGAAGGGGGGGGCATCACGACCCGCACCCGCAGGGGTTGCCAGGCCGCCTACGGCTAACGAACCAACCAAAAAATATCATGTGCTTTTCGTGGATGACAGCCGCGAGTTCCTGGAAGTGTTCGGGGAGATGTGTTCGGTGCTCGCAAATCAGAGTTGGGAAACTCACTTTGCGCCTTCCGCCGACCAGGCTCTGGTTATCTTGCAGCAATATCCAATTGATCTCGCCGTGATGGACATCGGCATGCCTTTGGTGGATGGCCTCCAGCTGCTCGGGATCGTCAGCCGGCGTTATCCCGGGGTTAAACTGGCTATCATGACCGGCTTGGCCACGGAAAGCAACCGTGCCACCGGGCTGGCGAATGGGGCGGAACTTTTTATTGAGAAGCCGGTTTCCACCGGTGACATCCGGGTCGTCTTCAACATGCTGAACGATCTCGTTTCTTGGCCGCACCGGGAAGGTTTCAGCGGGACCCTGCGGCAGGTTGGCTTGCAGGAAGTCATCCAGATGGAATGCACCGGACGCCGGTCGCTCATCCTTGAGATCCGTAACCAGCAGATGCGGGGTCAAATTTACATCGAGGTTGGAGCAATCACGCATGCCCAAGTGGGGGATCTGGTGGGCGACAAGGCGATCAATCGGTTGTTGTCCCTGACGGGCGGCGAATTTCAATTGAAGCCATTCACCTCGCCGCCGGAACGCACGGTCCAGGAACGCTGGGAATTGTTGCTCATGGAAGCCGCCCGGTGCTGCGATGAAGACACCGCTTTTCTAGCCAAGAAGGCGACGGAACGCCCGCTGAAAGCCTCCGCCGCCGATTCATCGCCTGCCGAAGCTGACACAGCCACGCCCGACGATGATTTTGTTGTGATGGCCACGTACGACGGTCACTGGAATCCCGTGGCCAGTGCTGACAATTAGTGGGCTGGCTCTAAACCACAATCAGGCTTGCGCCCTTGAGGCAGACTTGGGTCATCTGGCCAATGATCGGGCCAAATGGGTTTCACTTTGTAACCGAATAACCGACTTCTGACTGATTCCGGGGCGGTAGCCTTCTCCGAAGGGGTGCGGTTCGTAGCCGCTGGCACCTGAAACCATGCAAAACGATCACTTTTTTTATTGATCTTACCCCGCGTTTGGAGCTTGGCAGCCTGATTGCTGAGATATTCCCGCGAAGCCGTACCAGACGTAACCAACTGGGGTTTTGTTGCTCAGTGGGAAGTCTGCCTTAAGCCTGTGACCAAGACGGAAAACTTTTGTGTGCTGGTGCTGGACGATGACATTTGTCTGACGACGATTGTCCTGAAGGCGCTGCGCACGGGTTTGCCCAATGCTGAGGTGCTCACGGCCCGAAGCGTTGCGGAGGCCCGGTTGCTGCTGGCGGAATTCAAGATCCATTTCTTCATCCTGGATGTAAACCTGCCCGACGGGACGGGGATCGATTTTCTCAGTGACATTCGTACGCGTTCGCCAGACGCCCGGGTAATGATGATTACCGTGTCACCGCTGGCGGATATTGAACAGGCCACTCGAAATATGGGGGTGTTGTTGTTCCGGCAAAAACCCGTGGACACCAAGGAAATCGTCAAACTGGTTGGCTCGCACTGCGAAAAGATGGCGCAGGCGCAGACGCAGCCACATGCGGATGGAAAGTTTTCCGTCTCCCTCACCTGCCTTTCGGCGCTCGACATCATCCAACTCAAGTGTGTGTCGAGCGCGACGCTTATTTTGCAAATAGCCTCCCCCAGTGGCATCGGGCGGATATATTTTGAGGACGGCCAAATTATTCACGCCGACACTCCTGATTCACGCGGGGAAGCGGCCTTTGAAGAAATCCTGCGCTGGAAAGGTGGTCAGATCACGGAAATGACCACTGATTCCAAGCCGCCGCGAACCATCACAACAGCTTGGCAGGGACTGCTGCTGAATATTTGCCAACGGATAGATGAGACGGCTCCTGACCGAGGCTCAGTTGGGGTGGGCAAAGAACCGGCTGAAAGCCCAACAATGATGCCGGTGCATCATTCGGGGCTGGCGACGGAAGTAACCGCCGCACCGGACGATGGTTTCGTGGTGGTCTCCACTTACGACGGTCAGTGGACACCCGTAGCCGGGGCCGCTAAATAATTGGCCGGTCGCTTTTGACACCCAAGGTGGCGCACTGCGCGCTGGGGGACGAGCATTCGCGAGTTCTGAGCCGTACCATCCAGCAGAAGGTGATACCCCAACGATGCTCGCAAATAAATCCTCCAGCTTTGCTGGAGTGGCTCCCGGAGTCTGACGGTTTCGGGAGTGTGTGTGGGAGGGGATTGCCGGGGGCGGTTCGAGCCTTGTGAGCTATTCGCTGGCAGTCAACAAATGGAGTGCTCTGCTCGCTTCGCGAACTGGGAATGCAAACACAGCTGAGGGCAGGTTGGGCGTGGCAGTTGGCTGAACAAACTAGCGGACTGTTTGAATTGGCGCGAAGCGTCGATTGTCGCCCGAAGGGCCGTGCGGCTTTGGGACGCTCCACCTCCCTCAAGCCTCCGCCTTTGCCGGAGGCCGCTAACATTTGCCGAAAACCCGGTGCCCCCGGATGAAAATATTCTGGCTGCCATCTGACCGGCAGTTTAGTTTCCGCAAGTTCCGGAACCTGAATGCAAGCACCGATCTTCCGCGCCTGGTCGCAACAAATTATCTGCCGAACGAGTTGGCGCGTTGCAATGCGTCGGCTGGGGTGCATCAGTGCCGTTACCGCCGTGGCTGGATTCGGCCTGAGCGCTAGCGCCTTTGAAAGCCCCGCGACTCCGGACCGAGCACTCGGGGCATTTCAACATGATCCCGGTTTGCGCGTAGAACTCGTCGCGGGCGAACCGCTTGTCTTTCAGCCTTGTGCTGTGGCGTGGGATGCGGAAGAGCATTTGTTCGTGGCCGAGAACCGCGGTTATCCCACGGGCCCTGGTCCCGGCCAGCCGCCCGTCGGTATCATCGCCCGTCTGGACGACACCGATGGTGACGGGCGCATGGATCGCCGGACAGTTTTCGCCGACGGCTTGACGTTTCCCAACGGCCTCACTCCTTGGGACGGCGGACTGATAGTGACTTGCGCGCCGGACGTGCTTTTCTTGAAGGACACTGATGGCGATGGTCGCGCGGACGAACGCCGAGTTTTGCTGACGGGTTTTGACACCAATGCGACCACGCAGTTGCGTGTGAGTCATCCGACTTTTGGTCCGGACGCTTGGATTTACCTCACCAGTGGGTTGACGCGCGCGAACAAGATCACATCACCGGACCATCCTGAGCGGCCTGCCGTCGAGATTGGCACCGACGCGCGCTTCAATCCGTTCACGCTCGAGATTGAACCGGTCGGCGGGCGCGGGCAGTTCGGGCAGACGTTCGACGACGCGGGGAATCGTTTTCACTGCATGAACCGCGTGCATATTCAGCACACGGTCATGGCCCCGCGGTACCTTGCCCGGAACCCCAACTTCGCGCTGGCTGAGACCGTGCAGAACGTGCCGGAAGCGATGGTCACCGATCTCATCGGGGGTGCGAATCAGAACTTCGCCGCGCGCCTGCATCCGATCAGCGACAACCTCACCACCGCGGATTCGCACGTTGGGACGTTCACCGCCGCCTGTGCGGTTCATATCTATCGCGGCGATGCGTTGCCGGCGGAGTATCGCGGCGATGCTTTTGCGTGTGACCCGACGGCCAACCTGGTTCATCGCGACCACCTTATGCCGATTGGCCCGACCTTCGCCTCACGCATGGCAAATTCGGGCCGCGAATTTCTGGCTTCGCCGGACAACTGGTTTCGCCCGGTGTTTCTCGCAACCGGCCCGGACGGCGCGCTTTATGTTTGCGACATGTATCGTAAGACCATCGAGCATCCGGATTACCTCCCAGTCGAGGTGCGCAAGCGGACCGACTTCACCAGCGGTCGTGACCTGGGGCGTATCTGGCGGGTGACGAGGAATGAATTTGAACCCCAAAATGCGAGATCGAAATTTCCTGCCGCTGCCTCCACGGCGCAACTCGTCCAAGCCCTCGGTGACCCCAACGCATTGTGGCGCGAGACCGCGCAACGATTGCTGGTGGAGCGGAAGGATCCGAAGGCGCTTCCGTTGCTCGCCAAGCATGTCAAGTTCTCCGAGGCCGAGCTCAAACGCCGAATTGACATCCTGCTGTTGAAAGGATGGAGTGGTTTGCCGGTTGAGCCCAAGCCCGCCGATGCGTTGCGGCGGCTCTACGCGCTGCGCACCCTGGCTATTCTCAGCGCAAATGAACGGAGCCCGGCGCTCCTTGAGCAGGCATTACGGTTGTCCTTGCTCGCTGCCGACCCGGTTCTCCGTGAGAATGCTTGGCGCATCCTGGCTGAGCGACAATGGCGCGCTCCGGATCTTCCTGAGGCTTTGTTCCCGCTATTCGCCGCCGATCCCAATCCACGCGCCCGGTTCTGGTTTGCGCTCGGTTTCAACCAAGGAGCCCGAGAATTCCAAATCAACGATTGGCCCGAGGTTCTCGCCCGCCTCGCGGTCAGTGACGGCACCAATCGCTGGATGCGCGCCGCGATCCTCAGCGGACTCAAGCCCGGGGAGTCGCAGGCCCTTCAACTGGCCCGATATCTCGCACCGCGGATGGGCGAGGCGGCCCCAGTGGCGTTTTGGTCCGATCTGGGACGTGTGCTTGGCGCAGAGACCGGAATGTGGCCGGCGTTTATTGCGACTAACGCACTGCCCTCGCCGTGGCTCCTTGCCGCGGTGGACGGCGTGATGGAGTCGTTGCGCGCGCGCGGCAGGCCGTTGGCTTTGCCGGTTGAATTGCTTCCGCGCTTTACAGCCGAGGCAATCCGCCTGGCGGCGTCACCCGCCGAACCGATCATTACGCGCAAGGCGGCGATCGGTTTTCTGGCAAACGCGGACAGCGCTCAGACCAGCGCCGCGTTGCTGCCGGTGCTGGTCGCTACAGAGCCAGCGGAACTGCAACTGGCAGCCGTCCGCTCGCTGCTCGGTTTGCCGGGTGACACCGCAGCGAAGGCCCTCCTTACGCCTGCCTGCTGGAACGGTCTGCCACCGAACACGCGCGAGGTCGTCCTGTCATCCTTGCTGGCGCAGCCACGCCACGTCCGGGTGCTGCTGGCGGCCGTCGAAGCGAACCAGCTTCCGGAGAATACTCTCAGCCGCGCGCAGCGGGAATCGTTGCGCAAGCACAGCGACACTGCGATCCGGGAACGCGCCCAACAACTTTTCACCGCCGCCGAAACCGGGGATCGCATGAAGGCATACGAAAAGACCCGTGCGGTTCTCGCCCTCACCGGCAATGCGACCAATGGACACAGGATGTTCACCACGCACTGCGCTTCCTGCCATCGGCTCGACCGCGAAGGCCACAACGTGGGACCGGACCTGTTCGGCATTCGCAATCAGCCAAAGGAAAGCATTCTCCTGCATATCGTCCATCCGAACTACGAATTTGTCGCCGGCTTCAACGCCTGTGCCATCGAGTGCAAGGATGGCCGCGAATTGACGGGTCTGCTCATCGGCGAATCCCCGGTGAGTGTTACGCTCCGACAAGCGCAGGGGATTGAGGAAACCATCCCGCGCTCCGGAATTACACGGTTGACCGTGGGCCAACTGTCGTTGATGCCGGAGGGATTGGAGGCGGCGATGAATCAGCAGGATTTGGCCGATTTATTGGCGTGCTTAAAGGGGGAATGACAATGAAAGCTGAGTTTCAAGGGGGAAATAGAAAGCCGTGGGCTGCGAAGGCAGTTGCGTGGCGATATCTGGAATTGTCCGCCCGCATGTGTATTTTTTCCACGATGATGATCGGCTCAACCATTTGCCAAGGGGCTCCGGCGGTTTTCCGCGCCGGGGCGGCGTTGGTGGACATCACGCCGACAAACTTACCGATCCGCACCGCCGGTAATCTGACGCTCACGGTTGCGAACCAGGTCCTCGATCCGCTCCACGTTCGCGCGTTGGTGCTGGACGATGGGCCGACGCAGATCGCGATTGCGGTGGTGGATAGTTGCATGGTGGACCGCGAGACGATGGACGCAGCCAAGGTGGCGGCGCAACGGGTCACGGGGATTTCGATCGAGCGCATGCTGATCGCCTCCACGCATACCCACACCGCGCCGGCGGCGTATAGTTGCCACGGGAATGATGCAGAGCCGGGGTACGTGGAATTTCTGATTCCCCGGATTGCCCGGGCCATCATTGAGGCGTGGCAAAATCGAGTCCCTGCCCGGATCGGTTGGGGGAAAGGCGATTGTGCGCAATTCGTGCATTGCCGGCGCTGGATCATGCAGCCCGGCACCGCGCAGCATCCGCCGGTGGCTTTTACCGGGCAAGCCACGAACATTGCCATGATGAATCCGGGATATGGGAATACGAACAAGATTCGCCCGACCGGCCCGGTGGACACAGCCGTCACCGTGCTCTCAGTCCAGACCGCCGACGGCAAGCCGCTGGGCTTGCTGGCGAATTACTCGACGCATTATGCCGGGGTAGCCGAGGGTGGTTTGTCGGCGGATTACTTTGGCGAGTTCTGCCGGGTCATGGCGAAGGAACTCGGCATGGAGGAGGGCAAACCGTTTGTCGCGCTCATGAGCAATGGCACGAGCGGTGATGCCAACTGCATTGACTTTACCAAGCCCAATTGGAAGAACGACCACTTCATGGTCGCGCGGGCGGTGGCTGATGCGGCGCTGGTGGCGTTGAAGGGCGTGCGTTATCAGGACTGGGTGCCGCTGGCGATGGCCGAACAAAAGCAATCACTCAAGGTTCGACTTCCTTCGAAAGCAGATGTAACCGAGGCGCGTGATTACCTGGCGAAGAATGTGGGCGACCGTCCGACGCGTACCTGGGAGGAAAACTACGCACGCGAGACGGTGAAGATGGCCGGCTGGCCGGCGAAGAAAGAGATCAAGCTCCAAGCCGTGCGGATCGGCGACTTCGCCATCGGCACGACGCCGTGTGAAACCTACGGTAGCACGGGGCTCGCAATCAAGCAGGCCAGTCCGTTCGCGCTCACGATGGTCATGGAGCTGGCGAACGGCTGCAACGGCTATCTGCCGCCGCCGGATCAGTTTGAACTGGGCGGTTACACGACTTGGC
>JADLHS010000640.1 GCA_020848635.1 Limisphaerales bacterium | reverse complement strand
ATCCTCGCCCGGGCTTCAACCATTGATCGTCGAGCGCTGCCTTCGCTTGATCCGCGGCAATATCAACAGTCCCGTCACCGCCACGCAGCCCCAGGCGAACCAGTCGCCATGTTCGTTGTAAAACGTACGCGGGCGCTTTTCGCCGGGCGCGAGAATGGGAATCTCCCATGTCACAAAGCCCGCGCCGTATTCGCTGCCGTTGCGGTCCCGGAAGACCTCCCGGACCTGGCCGCGGGCATCAATCCAGCAGGTCACACCGTTATTGCAGCAGCGGAGCAGGGGGACGCTGTTCTCCACGGCGCGCAACGCGGCGCTTGCGGCGTGCTGCCATTGCGATGCGCTCTCCCCAAACCAGCCGTTGTTGGTCAGGTTCACGAGAAAATCGGTGTCTTCGTCCACGTATTCGCGGACGAGATGCGGGAAGGTGTCCTCGAAACAGATCAGCGGAGCGATTTTGATGTGGGTTGGAGCACCGGTCTCCGAACCGGCGCGTTCCGATTCATCGGTTGAATCGGGCCGGGCCGCAGGCCGGCGCTCCAACCTAAAAGGGATTGCGCGATCGCCGGGGGTGAAGCCTCCAGTAATGGGCGTAAACCATTTCACGAACGGCAGCGCCCGCCCGAGCGGAATGTATTCACCGAACATCACGAGGTGGCGCTTGTGATAAATCCCGCCCAACGATCCGTCGGGTCGGAAATGGAACGCGGCGTTGTACGCATCGTAGCGATCGCCGGGGATTGGATTGGATTTCTCCTGCACGTCGTCCGCGCCGAAAATCATTTCGACCTGGTGTGCCTGAATCAGGTTCGTGATTGCGGCAAAGCTGGTGGCGTTGAACTCGGGCAACGCGGCCTCCGGCCAGAGCAGGAGATCGGTTTCGTTCGTGAGGGCCTGCGCGGTGAGTTCCAACAACTGCCGGAAGCGATTTGAGTTCTCACCCGCATCCCAGATCATCGTTTGCGGTATGGCCGGTTGGATGAACGTGACGCGGAGGGTTTGAGTTTCTGACGGCAGGCTACGCAACCGTGACATGCCGGCTACAAAGAGCAGCAGTACCGCCAGCAATGGAAGTATTATCTCGCTCATCCAAACGTAGCGCGAAGTGGGGTGACGAAACATGGCGACGACCCCGGAGAACATTGCCAGCGAAAACCACACCACGATGAACGACACGCCATAGACGCCGGTGACTGACGCAATCTGAATCAGCGGCAGCATTCCCCACTGGGCCGTGCCCAGATTGTTCCAAGGAAAGCCGGTGAGGAACCGGGCGCGGATCAATTCCAAAGCCACCCACGCCGCCGCGCCCGCCAGTGTCCACGCACTGCGTCGCAGCCAGCCGCCTTTGCCCAGCCGCCCGGCGAGCAGCCAAACCCATACCGCGAGATAGAGCGCCAGAAATGCGCTCATCGCCAGCCAGCCGAAGATGGGAAAACCCATCACCGGAATGCGCAGCAGCCAGTAGAGGGTGGTGAGGTAGAACGTCAGCCCGGCGACGTAACCGATGCGAAATGCCGTCCGACTGCGGGTGCGATACGCGCAGGCCAGAATCAGAGCGGGCGCGACCCAGGCGGCGCCGGCGAAGTCGAACTTCGGAAACGCCGTGGCCAAGCCAAATCCGGCCAGGACCGCAAGGAAGTAGCGGTGGCGCAATAACAGTTGGCCCGAGAAGAAATTCAACCACGTGAGCTTGGCACGATTGCCCCCAAAGGCAAGTTCGCGTCCAGATGTAGGCGATTCCACGCCGGGAAGCAGACCTCAAGAATTGTGGACTCTACGCAGAAAATCGGGTATCAGAAGTTCCCCATGCGCTTAATCCTTTCCGCCTTCGTACTGGCGATGATGGTCAACGGCACGCTGGTGGCCGAAGTAAACTGGCCGCAACTCCGGGGGCCACGCGGCGATGGCACTTCGCTGGCCACGGACGTGCCACTGCACTGGAGCGAAACCAACAACCTTGAGTGGAAGGTCAATCTTCCCGGCCGCGGACGGTCGTCGCCGGTAGTCCTCGGTAATCGAATCTGGCTGACGCTGGCCGTGGAGCAGGGGGTCGTTCGAAAGCGGATCGAGGGAGACGACATGCAGACGGCGGAACATGTCTCATTGGAAGTGGTCTGTCTCGACCGCGCCACCGGCAAAATTCTGTGGCGCACGCCCCTGTTCGTGGTGGAGAATCCGGCCCCGGTCCACTGGTTCAACAGTTGGGCCACGCCCACGCCGGTAATTGAGCCGGGGCGTCTTTACTGCGATTTTGGCACGTTTGGCACCGCTTGCCTGAACGCAAAAAGTGGAACAATTCTCTGGCAGACGCGACTACCATTGGATCATCAGGTCGGCCCCGGCAGTTCGCCGGTACTTTACAAAAAGCTGCTGGTGCTGGTTCGTGACGGTCGGGACGCTCAATACCTCGCCGCGCTCGATACAAAGACCGGCAAGGAAGTCTGGAAGACTGACCGTCCGCCGATTAATACCTCCAGTCCGAACCTCAAGAAATCATTTGTTACGCCACTACTGGTGAGCGGCGGAGGTCGCCCGCAGATGATTTCACCGGGAGCGCATTGGGTGGTTTCCTACGACCCCGCCACCGGCAAGGAGAACTGGCGGGCCCGCCATGGTGAAGGCTTTTCCATCGGCTCCTGCCCGGTGTTTGGTAATGGCATGGCGTATTTCAGCACGGGTTGCATGAAGCCGCAGCTTTGGGCGGTTCGAGTGGATGGCGCGGGAGATGTGACCACGACCCATGCCGCATGGAAAACCACGCGCCAAGTGCCTGTTATGTCTTCGCCCGTCCTGCTGGGCGACGAGTTGTACTGGACTTCCGACGACGGTATCGCGAACTGCGTTGATGCCCGAGGCGGTGAAGTCATTTGGCAGGAGCGTATGAATGAACAGCATCTGGCGTCACCGCTGCTGGCGGAGGGACGGATTTACTTCTTCGGCAAAGATGGGAAAACCACCGTCGTGAAGGCTGGCAAGTCGTTCGAGAAACTCGCCGAGAATCAGCTCGAAGGGGTGGTGGTGGCGACGCCGGCCATGTTGGATCACACCATCTTCCTTCGGACGGACACTCATCTGTATCGGATTGGGAAGGAGTAGGGAGGCCGTTCGATCCATTGCGGCCGTCTCGCGACCTCGTTCCTTTCGGTCACCGGCGACAACAAGTCTGACCACCGGCTCCACTGCCTTACCCACGGTCGTGGTCACTGGCTGAAAGTATCGCCGCCCAGGCTGAGTCAATCGCTGGTTAACCGGTGACTCCAACCCGAGTTGATTGTTCGCCTGAAAGCTTCTGTCGGGAACGCTGCCCTCGACATCTTTTCATGGTTGGAACATCTGCCAGCCTTGACGCCCCGATTCCCATCCAAACTACGCGTAGCTTATCAATAGTATTAAAAGTTCAAAAATAGTGAATATTCTCACAAAGATTCTTGCGACGAAGGTTGGGGTTGCTAAGAATGTCGTTGCGAGATCGTGCGATTTTGGTGTGGAAGCCCGGGGTGGCTTGATCATACCGGGGCAGAAACTTGTTTGTCGCTCGCACGTTTTTCGACAATCCCGACGTCAGCCAGAAAAGTCTGGCCGGCGAATTTTTGTTTTTGACGGACTTTTGGCGGACTCAGTGGATACCTGAAATGTCAGCAATTTTTCCGAAATGGACCAACCGGTTGCCGTTGATGATCATCGTCGGCGGCGGGCTTTTTGCCACGGCGGCGATCGCGGGGGTTTGGTATTACTTCACCCCCAAATACTTTCTCGTCGGCTATCAGCCGATTCAGCCGGTCGCCTTTTCGCACGCCACCCATGCCGGGCAGTTGGGGATGGATTGTCGCTATTGTCATAGTGCGGTCGAGAAGTCCTGGTTCTCCAATATTCCGGCGAGTTCCACCTGCATGAACTGTCATAACCAGGTGCTCAAGGATGATGATCGCCTCGCGCTCGTCCGGGAGAGTGCCGCGACGGGCAAGCCGATTCCGTGGGTCCAGATTCATCGGGTGCCGGATTTCGTCTATTTCAACCATTCCGTTCATGTGAATCGGGGTGTCAGTTGTGTGGAATGTCATGGGCCGATTGACAAAATGGAGGAGGTTTATCACGCGAAACCGCTGAGCATGTCATTTTGTCTCGACTGCCATCGCAATCCGGCGGCGAAGGTGCGGCCAGCGGACAAGATTACCGATTTGAACTGGCAGTGGAGTCCCGATGCGACCGTCAACGCGCAGCAGCAAAAGGCGTTCGGTGAGAAATACGTCACGGATCACCGGGTTGAATCGCTGCAGAACTGCTCGGCCTGTCACCGATGAAAACCATTCCCGCAAAGGACACCACCCCCGCGACCGGTCGCCAGTAT
>JADLHS010000639.1 GCA_020848635.1 Limisphaerales bacterium | reverse complement strand
GGTTTTGGGGAATTCCCGTTAAGCCGAGCACCACCTATCAGGTGTCATTCTGGGCCAAGGCGGCCAGCGGTTTCTCCGGACCCGTGACGGTGAGTCTGGAAAGTGCGGACGGCAACACCGTGTTTGCCAGCACGAAGATTTCGAAGATCACAGGCGAGTGGAAGAAGTTCGAGACCACGCTCAAGACCAAACGCGTGCCGGCCTCGAAGGATAACGTCTTCAGGCTTACGACGACGAGCCCCGGGACACTCTGGCTGCAAAATGTCTCGCTCTTTCCGCCCACTTACAAGAAGCGCGAGAACGGCAACCGCGCGGATATCATGGAATGGATGGCGGGCATGAAGCCAAAATTCCTCCGCTTCCCCGGCGGCAATTATCTTGAGGGGAACGCCTTCAACCAGCGTTTCATCTGGAAGGAAACCATTGGGCCGGTGGAAGAACGCCCCGGTCATCCGAGTCCGTGGGGTTACTGGTCCACCGATGGATTGGGGCTGCTCGAATTCGCCGAGTGGTGTGAGGACTTGGGCATGGAGCCGCTCCTGGGAGTCTTCGCGGGTTACTGCCTTGGCCGCGGTGGCGTCATTCCCGCCGGACCGGCGCTCGAACCTTACGTGCAAGAAGCGCTCGAGGAAATCGAGTATCTCATCGGGGACGCCAAGACCACCAAATGGGGCGCGCAACGCGCGAAAGACGGGCATCCGAAACCGTTCAAGATGACGTATGTTGAAGTCGGCAACGAAGATTGGTTCGACCGCAGCGGCAGCTACGACGGGCGGTTCGCGCAATTCTATGACGCCATCAAGAAGAAGTATCCGCATCTGCAGCTCATTTCTTCGTGGGGTTATGAACAGCCCGCCAACGGATCGGTGAAAAGCCGCACGCCGGATCTGGTGGACGAACACTTCTATCGCAACATGGAAGAAATGATGGCGCAATCGTTCCGGTACGACACGTATTCGCGGACGAATCCGACCAAGATATTTAGTGGCGAATGGGCTACCCGCGTCGGCTCGCCCACGCCGAACATGTCCGGAGCGCTTGGCGACGGGGCGTGGATGACCTGCATGGAGCGCAATTCGGACATTGTCCTTCTGTCCTGCTATGCGCCAATGTTCGTCAACGTGAGTCAGTTGACCGGCAACAATCGTTCGATGCAGTGGGCCTCGGATCTCATTGGTTATGACGCCCTGACGAGTTACGGTTCGCCCTCCTATTATGCCCAGATGATGTTTAGCACCATGCACGGCAATGAGATTTTGGCGACCGATTCGCAGAACATTCCGATCCGCGAATGGCAGCCCCGGGGCCGCCGGGGCGGAACTCCGCCACCGGCGCAGCAACTTCGCGAGGTCTTCTTTAACGCCACCCGCGACAGCAAGAGCGGAGTCGTTTATGTCAAGGTCGTGAACACCGCCGGGGCGCCGCAGTCGGTCAACATTCAAATCAGCGGCGCCAAGAAGATTCAACCTGACGGCGAAGCGGTGGTCTTGGCGGGCAAGACCTTGAAGGACACGAATTCCATCGAGCAGCCGGATAAAGTAATTCCCCGCACCGAGAAGGTGCGCGGCCTGAGTGCCGATTTCACGCGCGAAGTTCCGCCGTATTCGGTTACGGTGTTGAAGGTGAAAACAAAATAGGATTCACAATCCATTACGAACGTCATTATGAAAATCATCGGAAGAATTCTCCTCTTGGGACTGATGGCCTTTGCGGCTTCCGTCGCCGGCGCTGCCGACGTCGCGGGCCAATGGCGCGCAGAATTTGACAGCCCGCGGGGCATGCAGATGTATGTGTTCACGTTTCAGGCCGACGGCGACAAGCTGACCGGCAAGGCCGCCGTGGAGGTTGGCGAGCGGAAGCGGGACGCGGAATTCACCGAGGTGAAGCTCACGGGCGAGACGCTCAGTTTTGTCGAGAACCTGAGCATTCAGGGCAACGACGTGCGCATTTGCTACACCGGCAAGGTGGGCGCGGATGAGATCGCCTTCACGCGCGAAGTGGGCGATTTCGGCTCAACTGAATTCAAGGCCACGCGGGTCGTGGTTACTGCAGTGGCGAACGCGCCAACCGGAGCGGTCACCAATGCGCCGCGGGCAGACGCGCCGCGACGGCGGGGTGGCTTTGGCGGCCCCATCGTACTCGGCCCTGACGACAAGCCGGCGTTCCCGGAACCGCCCGCCGGCATCAACGTCAAGCGGGACAACATCCCTCACGGGAAGCGGGAAATGATCGAGTACGACTCCAAGACCGTCGGCACCATACGCAAGATGCAGGTTTACACGCCGCCGGGTTATACGACCGACAAGAAGTATCCTGTCCTCTATCTGCTGCACGGCATCGGCGGGGACGAAACCGAATGGCAGCGGTTCGCCACGCCGGACGTCCTGCTCGACAACCTCATCGCCGACGGCAAAGCCGTGCCGATGATCATCGTCATGCCCAATGGGCGCGCCCAAAAGGATGATCGCCCCGGTCCCAACGCGATGGCCACCGCGCCCGCCTTCGCCGTTTTCGAGCGCGACCTGCTGGATGACGTGATTCCCGCGATCCAATCGCGCTACAGCACTCATACCAATCGGGAGAATCGCGCGTTGGCCGGGCTCTCCATGGGCGGTGGTCAGACGTTGAACTTCGGTCTGCCCCATCTCGATACTTTTGCCTGGCTGGGGGGATTCTCCTCCGCACCTAATACCAAACCGCTGGCGGAGTTGGTGCCGGACCCGACCGTGACGAAAGCCCAGTTGAGACTCTTGATGCTCACCTGCGGCAACAAGGATGGTCTGATCGGCATCAGCCAGGGGATGCACACCTACTTGAAGGAGAAAGAAGTGACTCACATCTGGCACGTGGATGATAGCGCTCATGACGCGACACACTGGCGAAACAGCTTGTATCACTTCGCGCAGTTGATTTTCCGCTGAGTACAACCGCCTGAACATGTTGCAAAGTCTCTTCTCCGCATTCTCGAAGTCCGGTGCCGTCGCCAGGCAGTTGAAAATTGTCGTCGCCGCCGTAGCGTTGGGGGCCAGCTTTTCAGCGCAGGCGGATTATCCAATTATTGCTCATAGCTATTCCGCTGATCCTGCGGCGGTGGAATTCAATGGGCGGCTGTACCTCTACGGTTCTAATGACAACGAAAACGGCACCAATGGCTACGTCATGGCTTCGATCAACTGTTTTTCCACAGATGATCTGAAGACCTGGACAGATCACGGGGTGGTGTTTCGCGCGACCAACACTTCCTGGGCTAGTCTCACTTGGGC
>JADLHS010000638.1 GCA_020848635.1 Limisphaerales bacterium | reverse complement strand
TGCGGATGGGCACGCTGTGGATTGGGAACCGCCGGCGGTACCGGTGGCGCAGGAGACGCCAACCTGAAAACCTATGAGTGCTCAAAACCAAGACCCCTTTCCGACGGGCAAGGCCGCGAGCAAGGTTCCAATAAGGTTTTGAACCGAAGCTGTGATGCTTTCTGACCACGGCCGTGCAGCCTATCTTGCCGATTAGGCGTCCTTTCCCATCACGACCGACTGCGTTCGCGCGGCCGGCAAAGCCTCGCGGAAATCCGCCGTGGCGTGTGTTCGGGTTGTCATATGACTTTGCCCACCGGATTGCTGGCCGAGGTCCAGCGCCAAACCTCACTGCTGAGATGCGCGACCTGCGGACGTTTTATTTTTCCCGCCACGGAAGCCGCCGAACCGGCGCCGCCGGCGAAGCTTTTGCGCCCCTCGCAGTCGGGCGAGGCCGTGACGCGATCGCGCCGGAGTTCAAGTCGCCCCGCTTGAAGCCGGTCTCGCAATCGGTTTACGGGCTTGGGGCTTCCGGGATATGTAGAAAAGCGACACTATGCACAATCATGCTGACAACCATCATGGGGTGGAAGGAGCCATTCTACGGCTATGCCTTCCCGCAACTGTGGACAATTTTCACCTGGCGGCCATCCTGACTCCGCTGCTTGAAAATCAGCAGTATCGAGTCAGCCTCGATGCCAGCCGGGTTGTGCGCCTGGGCATGGTGGAGTTTCGCGCGTTGGGCATTTTTGCGGAATCATGCCGGCGGCACGGCGGATTTCTGAAACTGGAGAACGCAAGCGTCACAATGGCTGCACTCGTGCGTGAGTTTGGTTGCACCAATTTACTGGGGGACCTCCGGCCATAATCACAGAGTTCACATCCACTTTTTTAGAAGACCAACCACCCCTGCGATTCTTAACCCAAGGTGACTGCCAACTTGTTGCCGGGCGCGTAGGCAGCTTCAAAGCTTGTCTCGAATAACTGCTGCACCGCCGCCATTGCCTCCGGCGCGTCTTTGCCGTTCATCACGATGGTCAGCCTGGACTCGTAGCCAACCACGAGGCACATCAGGCCAAGGATGCTGCGGCCGTTGGCGGACGCGTCATCGTGCTCCACGCTTACGCTGCAGGTGAATTCGTGGAGCGCCTGAATCAGCAAAGCGCACGGCCGGGCATGCAGGCCGTTGCGATTGGTCAGGATGAAAGTCTGCCCCAATGGCGTTTGGAATCGGCCGTCCGGTGCAACCTTCTTCTGGGTCTTGGTTGGAATTGGTTGTTTCATCGGCAAATCATGTCCCATAGTCAGGGGCATTATTCCGGGCGATAATGAGTCGGCCGCAATCCGCGCACGGAAAAACTTCATGCGAACGGCTGGCCAGCAGCGCCACTCGTTTGGAAGTCTGCCGCTGGCAACCATGACACACGTCGCCGGTGAGCAGCGACAACGGGTCGGCATCCTTCCGTGCCAGGCGGTCAAAGCGCGATACCACCGCCGAAGGCAGGCAGCGACGCAGCTTTTCGGTTTCCTTGTCGAGATCGTCCAGACCGTCCTTTCGAATCGGGTTGCCGGTCAGTTCGAGTCCCTTGCGCGTCAAGACCAGACCGTCCAGGCGCAGCAGAGTTTGTAGTTGCTTGTTCATGGCGCAATTTCGGTTTTTGACCGGGATGAGCTGGCATGGACCGCGAGGTCATGCCCGCCGACCCGATCGATAAACCGGCCACAGTCTTCGCAGCGGCTGGCCTCGTGCTCGTCGCTCAAGCGTGCCAGTGCTGGCGGCGCAAGCGAAACCTGGCAACCACCACATTTTTCCTGGATACCTCCGACCACTGGTTCCTTGTGCTCGGCCTTGAGTTGGTCATAAGCGGCGACCAGGTGCGGCGGCGGTTCGCGCCGCAATCTCCGGGCCTGTTCCGCGAAGACGAGCTGGGAGCGTTCGGCCCAGCCCGGAGCCGTAAATCCCCCCGGCCCGGTCCAACGCAATCAGTTTGGCGGTGGTCCAGTGCATGACTTAGTTCCTGCTCCGAGGCCGGCGCACTTTGGCTTTGGGTCGAAGGTCCATCGCTTGCAACGCGCCCTCGACGTCGGCTTCCAATTGCTTCTTTTTGCCAAAGCCCGCCAACCCGGCCAGGCGGCTCAAAAAAGGTGACAACCCAACCAATTTCAATTCGCCGCCGTGCCGATTAAATTCGCGGGCGCAGACCAGCAAGCGCGCCAGACTTATCGAGGTGGTGAACGAGAGCCTGGCGAGATCGACAATCACCCGGTGATGCCCATGCTTCAGCAGGTCGGCTGGTTCCCCGTCCACCTGGCAAAACTCGGCGTTGCCCATGTAGCCACTGAGCGAGAGAATCCGCACTTCGCCCTCTGTAATATGTTGGAGTTTGAATTCAGTCATTTGAGCACGCGTCGCCACTTTGATTGCCCCCCCTTAGCAACGACAGTGCCATGAGGGAGATCGGACGGCTAAATGCCTTTGATAGCAGGGATTTGCGCGGCCGTTGCGGAAGTGAAATCGCAACTCAAAATCAAGCAGCGCTTGGCGGGTGCAAGTATTGCACTGAAACTTCACCCTAACTGCAAAGCGGCCTGGGCGCGGACGCTTCCAAAAATCCGGCGCGCCCCGAAGACGGACGGCGGCTATTCCACCTCCGCCGATTCGCTGCCCTCAAGCAATCCGTATTGCTTGAGTTTGTATTGCAGCGAACGGCGGCTGATGCCCAGTAGCTTCGCGGCTTCCTCGCGGTTTTCGGTCACGTGCGTGAGCGTCTGCCGGATGAGCAGCTTTTCGACTTCCGCCAGCGACATGCCGGGGCGCAGGGCGAAGATGGTCGCGTTCTGATCGTGGACGCGGAGGAATTCGGGCAGATCGCCCACTTCAATCGTGCTGTTCTTGCCGGTGATGACCAACCGCTCAATCATGTTGCGCAGTTGCCGTACATTCCCCGGCCAGGGAAATCGCTGGCACAGTTGCAGGGCTTCCCCCGCCAGTTTTTTGCGCCGCCGCTTGTGTTTGCTCGTGAAGTGTTCGAGAAACGATTCAATGAGCAGCGGAATATCCTCGGGCCGCTCGCGCAGGGGCGGAATGAAAACCGGCACAATCTGCAGGCGATACCACAGGTCTTCACGGAATTTTCCCGCCGCGACGGCTTCCTCCAGCTTCTTGTTCGTCGCCGCCACCACGCGCACGTTTACGCGCATCATTTTGGTCCCGCCGACCATGCGGAACGTCCCGTCCTCCAGCACGCGCAGCAGGTCGCCTTGCCCTTTGGCCGACAGGTCCCCAATCTCGTCCAGGAACAGCGTGCCGCCATCCGCGAGTTGAAACCGACCCGGCTTGTCCGCCACCGCGCCCGTGAATGCGCCTTTGACGTGGCCAAACAGTTCGGCTTCGAGCAATTGCTCGGGCAGCGCGGCGCAGTTGACCGAAATGAATGGCTTCTCAGCACGGGCGCTTTTTAGATGTATCGAGCGGGCGACGATTTCCTTGCCGGTGCCGCTCTCGCCTTCAATGAGCACGGTGACTTCGCTGCGCGCCACCTCGTCGGACAACTCCGTCACCTTTCGCAGCGCTTCGCTGGCGCCGACCAGCAGGCTCGGCTCGGAGCGCTTTTGCAGGCGCAACCGCAATTCATTATTTTCCGCAACCAATGCTTGAAACTCCAGCGCCTTCAGCACGAGGGCGCGCAGCCGCTGCATGTCGAGCGGCTTGGAAAGATAATCGTAGGCCCCTTCCTTCATTGCCGCGACAGCACTTTCGACCGTGCCATAGGCGGTCATCAGAATGAACTGGGTATCGCGGCTCTTTTGCCTGGCCTCCTTCAACAATTCCAGCCCGCTCATCTCGGGCATCTTCACGTCGGTGATGACCAGATTGTAGAGCCGTTCGCCTATCATCTGGAGCGCCGTCGGAGCCTCATTGGCAGCGTCCACCACGTAACCTTCGCGCTTCAACGCTCCTGGATGCCCGCGCACAGACCGCGTTCATCGTCCACCACCAAAACCGTGACTCTCGATTTATCCATTTCCGTTTTCTTTCCTTGGCCCCGGCAAATGCACGGTGAACACGGCGCCGCCGTCCGCCACGTTGGACGCTTCCACCACACCCCCGTGCGCCGTGATGATTTGCTGAACAATCCAAAGGCCGAGCCCGCTGCCCTCGGCTTTGGTCGTAAAAAACGGCTCGATGATGGCGGAATGTTTATCCGCCGGAATTCCCTGCCCGGTGTCCCGCACGGCAATCGTCAACGCGCCGTCCGGCTCTTGCCGGCCAGCGCTGACTTCCACCCGGCCATTGCGCTCGACTGCTTGAATGGCGTTGATCACCAGATTCACCAACGCCTGCGTCAGTTGTGCAGCATCCGCCATCACGGCCGGCAACGAATCTGGCAACCACACGACAATCTCAATGCCCCGTGCCGCGGCCTCCGGGCGCAGCAACTCCCAAACGTGGTCGACCACCTTGGTGATTTCGACCGGATGCAGCTCAAGCGAGGACGGCCCGGCCAGACTGAGAAAGTGCTTCACGATCTTTTCCAGCCGGTGCAATTCCCCGTGAATGATTTCAAAGCGGCTGGCGGTTTTATCGCGGATTTGCAGGGTCGCATCCTGCAGATCTTCCTCCAGCAACTGCACGTGGATGTCGAGCGAACTGAGCGGATTCCGCACTTCGTGGGCGAACCGCGCCAGCAGGCGCGAGAGCAGCAGGCGCTTCTCCTGCGCTGCCAGCTGGCTCACATCCTGACCGAGGGCATGGGCGAGAATTATTTCCATTGCGACGCGCATCATGCCGGAAGCGCGCCCGCTGCGCCAGACTCGTGCGCGTTGTATTTATGACCAACGATCGAATTGGCCTGGCGGAGACCGCGGGGGCGTGCGGTCAAGCGGCGGGTTCGATGGCGCCGACCATGAACCGCCATTTGCGGTTGGTCGACGTCGGCCCCTGGGCGGACGGGCGCACGGGATGATGCTTGGTCTTCTCCCAGAACTTGAGGTCGCAGCCCGACGAGGAGTCAATACATTCATAACCCATCGGGACTTCTTCGCACGCGCCGCAGTAGGTGGCTACGCGCGTTCTCAAAGGCGCCAGCGCCAGCTGCCGAGCCACATGCTCAGTGTATTGGTCGTAAAGCTCGCTAGATAACTTGACGGTCAGGTCAATCTTTGCGTTCGTCTCCAGGTTTTCCTGAAAAGGGTTGAAAAGATAGAACGCATCGAAGTGGGAAAAATCCATCGCCGTCAGGTTGCCGTGAATAATTGCGGCATTGGGGATCTGCGCCTGGTCGATCACCGAGCGGGCCGCCGCGCACAGATGCGGGCGCTGCTCCACGCCGGTGAATCTCCCCTCCGTAGCGAGCGCACCCACAATGCAGAACTTTCCCGGCCCACAGCCAATGTCCAGCACCCGGGTCCCCGGTTCGCGCACCAGGAACTCCGCGGCTTTGCGCGCTACCTCGACCGGCGTCCAGTGGCGATCGGACAACTCGCGAATCTCCCGGGGATAAGCCAGGTCGAAATGATAGTCTTCAATCGCGTAAATGTACTCCAGGAGGTTCAACGGTTTCATCCGCCGCTCCTCAACAGTTTCCGTGCCGCACTCTTACCTGCCGCCCGGACAACCGCACTTTATGCGACTTATCTGGGCTGCGTACATCCTGCCCCAACGGGCACGTGCCTGGACCCGATTCGATCAGCGCAAGAATTGCACTTGCGGGCGGAGCGAAGTGCAAGCCTCCTGCAAGCATTGGTTTGGCCCGCGCGCGAAATGGAGGCCGCTGGGATTAGCGCGGGATTAGCATCTTGGAAATGCCGTTGAATGCGGCGCGGCCTTTGGCATACTCGCCTGCGATGAAATATCGCCGCTTTGGCCGCACTGAACTGCAAATGCCCGTGATCTCCTGCGGCGGGATGCGGTACCAGCACAAGTGGCAGGATGTCGCACCCAAGGAAATTCCACCGGCCAACCAGGCCAATCTGGAGGCCTGCATCCACCGCGCCCTCGAGCTCGGCATCAACCACATCGAGACCGCGCGCGGCTACGGCACCTCCGAGATGCAGCTTGGCTGGGTGCTGCCCAAACTCCCGCGCGACAAGCTGATCGTGCAGAC
>JADLHS010000637.1 GCA_020848635.1 Limisphaerales bacterium | reverse complement strand
TGCGGGAAAAGAAATGGGACGTGCAGCAGAAGTCGCAGCCATTCGGACAGCCCAGTCCGGCAAAGATTTTTCCCGTGCCGGAGACCGTGATTCCAAACACTTTCAACCAGCTCACGATGAGCGGATGTTTGTAGGGCATGGGAATTTCCGGCTCGCCCAGTAAACGGCGCAAGAACGCCACGCCTTCCTCGCGACAGATGTAATCGCCGTAGGGTTTGAGCACTTCGTCTTTGAGCACTGTGCCGTAGCCGCCCAAAACGATCTTGCTGTTCGGTGCGTATTGGCGGATCAGCGCCACGGTCTCCTTCATCTTGTGCATGACCGCCATGAGGAACGAGACCCCCACATAATCGTAGCCCTTCTTGAGTTCCTTGATCAGTTCGCGCTTCGACGGGTATTGCAATACCACCGTGGGCGCATCGAGGTTTTCGGCGATGTATTCGAGACCGAAGTGGATGTTGACCGTGCGCGGACTAAAAATGCCCTGGGCGCGGAGCACCTGCCGGTAAAGGAGTTCATAGCCGACCGACGGCGCGTCCCCGAATTTTGGCCCCAAGGGACGACACACACTGGTTAATAGAATTCTTTTACTCATGAATTTATTGGCGGTAATAGTTCTACGCATTTACCGGTGCCGGTGCAGACGGTGGGGGAAGGTTGGAGCCCAAAGGCGGTGGCGGAGGCGTCATCTGTGCCAGCGACTCGGTGAAAGCGCTCATGTCCTTGATCACGTCGCCAACAAGACAGTCAATGAGAGCGATACGATGTTCGGGAAAGCGCCGGACAAAATCCATGAAGCTGAACTTCGGATCGTAGAACGCGTGGATTAGACGGCGGACCACTTCCACGCCTTTCATCAGCGGCGCCTCGAAGCGGCCCAGTTGGGCGGCGGAAACATCGCCGGATTTCAAGGCCTCATCAATACATTGGGCTGCCAGTTCGGCGGAACCGAGCGCGAGGTAAAGGCCCGACGAATAGATCGGATCGAGAAAGGCACGCGCGTCCCCGATCATCACCCAGCCCTCGCCGCAGGTCTGGCGATTCAAGTAGGCCAAATGGCGCGACCCGCGCACCGGCCCGACCCGTTCCGCAGTGGCCAGTCGGTCCACCAGGGCTGCGCACAAGGCGGTCTCACGCATGAAAGCGGCCTCCAGATCGTCCGATTGCGAGAAAAGATATTCCGGATCCGTCACGATGCCCACGCTGACGATGTCATCCGGTAACGGGATGTACCAAAACCAACCGCCGCCCGGGAGGAGCAACATGGTGGTTTCGCCGGCATCAATGCCGGGGAGTCGTTTGCCGCCGCGGAAATAGCCCCACGCGGTGGCCTTCCGCAGTTCGGGCAACTTGCACAACAAATTCAACTGCCGACCGATGACGCAGGCCCGCCCCGACGCGTCCACCACGACCTTCGCCCGCACCTCAGTTGGCGAACCGTTCGCGGGGGCGACCCGCACGCCCACGGCGCGTCCGCCTTCAAAGAGCACTTCCTGAACGGCAGATTGTTCGTGGACTTCGACGCCATTGGCGCGGGCATGGTCGAGCATCATACAATCGAACTGGCTGCGCTCGACCTGCCAGGTGCGCGCGCCATCGCCCTTGATGGTTTCCGTGAAATAGAAGGGCAACGACGCCTTCCCGTCGGGCGCCACGAACCGCACGCTGTGTTTCACCGGGAACGCGGACGCCCGCAGTTGCGGGAGCATGCCGAGGCGCTCAAAGATGCCGTAGGTGTGCGGCACGAGCGACTCGCCAATGTGGTAGCGCGGGTATTTGGCTTGCTCGAAAACGATGCAGCGATGCCCGGCGCGGGCCAGGAAAGTCGCCAGCGCCGCACCGCCCGGTCCGCCACCGATGACGGCGACATCGTAGTTGGAGTTGGCTGGAGAAGTGGAAGGATTGTTCATGCGTTTTGGGATGATGACGTTCAGGTGTAACGGGTCCGTTGAAATTGGGGGTCGTAGAAACGCGAGAGGAGCCGATCCACACGCAGCAAACCCGGGCGGGTCAATTGCACGGCCTCGGCGGTCCAAGTAAGCCAGCCTTCCGCAGCGAGAGCCTGTAAGGGTTCGGCGAACACTTCCGTGAGGATCACACCGAACCGGGCGCGGAACGGTGCGACCGGCACTTCGCCGAGTTTAAGTTGCAGGACAAACTCGCGCACCAGTTGGTCCCGGGCGGAGAGTTTGATGGCGCGCTTCACGGGAACCTCTCCCCGCGCCACGGCAGCCTCGTATTCCTCCAAAGTGACTTCGTTCTGCGCCTGCACGCCGCCAAAGTATCCAAACGCCGCCACGCCCAGCCCCAGCATGTCCGTGCCGCGCCAGAGATAATCCTGATAAAGAAAACGATGCCGCTGCGGGTCCTTGACCTCATTGTAACCGCTGACAACGGTGTAGCCGGCGCGTTCCAGTTCACGGAAGCCTTCGTCGAGTCGGGCGCGCTTGGTGTCCCAGGAAAGCGGCGCTACCGGCAAGCCGCCGGCTTTGACGTCGCGATAAAGCTGCGTGTTGTGCGGAATTTCAGTCTGATAGATGGTGACGCCGTCGGGCGCCAGTTCAATCACCCGCCGGACGGATTCACGCCACTGCGCCTCCGTCTCGCCCAGCAGGCCGCACATCAGGTCGAGATTCACCCAGGCGAAATCTGCCTGCCGGATGAGTGAGTAAGCGCGCACGACATCTTCGGCCAGGTGAACCCGACCATTGAGTCGGAGCAATTCGTCATCAAAACTCTGCACCCCCATGCTCAAACGCGTGACGCCACTGTCCCGCAACGCTTCCAGAAACTCCCAGCGCACCGACCGGGGCGCGCACTCGAAGGTGACTTCCTCGATCCCATCCCACGCAAGCTCCCGTCGCAGTCCGTCCATCAGATATCGGACTTGAGTTGAACTGAGCGAGGAAGGAGTTCCGCCACCGAAATAGACGAAGGAGAGCGGACGGCCTTTTACTCCAGGTCGCTCGGAATAAAGCGCCAACTCTCGCACCACCGTCTCAAGGTATTGATCCACCACTACCGCCGGCTGCGCGATGTAGGAGAGATAGTAGCAATAATCGCATTTCTTCTGGCAGAAGGGGAGATGGACATAAATCCCCAACGGTTTTTCAGGCGCGGGCCGTTCCAACGCCTTGTGCAAAGCGGACACCTGTTCCGAATCCCAAGCCGAGAATGGGGGATAAACCGCAACGAAATAATTCCCGGCCACCGGCTCGTGGACCGGAGGCGGGTGGGCCGGCAAGTGCGGGGCGGCCGTGGCAATCACATAGCCACTAATACGTGAACGTAGTTCCTGCGACCTTGACCCAGGTCAAGTTTGCAGCAAAGCGCTTCGCTAGGAGACCGTGAACAGATCACGGCTCCGGTCGCAGCAGATCGTTTCTTCAGATCATCGCACCGAAGGAGACACCAATCGTTCGGCCTTTATGACATCGTGACTGCAGGTTCACCCGCCGTTTTGAGCTTGGTGATCTTGACCCGAAATTCCTCCGGCCCTTTGACGAGATGTTCCCAAGTGAACGTTGCGGGCCATTGCGCGGAGAACTGGTGATAGAGCGGCACGGGATCATGGTCATTCAACAGGATGAAGTGGTCGCCGACCGGCAATTCGAGCCAAGTTTTGATAATCATACCGTGTTTGACCGAACAGGGAATCGGGCGCACGTCCATGACTTTGTCGGGGCCGATGAGGTTCTCAATTTGGATTGTTGTGTTCATGTTGTGTTTGGTTTTGTGTTCAGGTTAAAAGCTGCCGACGCCAGTGGCATTTCGTCCGAATTCCGTCATCATCGAGGGATGCCACGGCGGATCCCAAACCACTTCGACTTCGGCATCGTCCACGCCTTCGAGGTTGAGCAGGGCATTGTTGACACCCCACCGGATGCTTTCGTGCATGGGACAACCGGGCGTGGTAAGCGTCATCACCACGGAGACCTTCGTGCCGAGGATGGCGACATTGTAAACTAGGCCGAGGTCCACGATGTTGCAGCCTAGTTCCGGGTCTATGACCTGGCGCAGGGTTTGCAAAATTGTAGCTTCGTCCAAAGGATGCGGGTTCATGCGGTTTTGAGAATCGCTGACGGTGAAGTGGAAAGCGGCTTGAGGCAGGGGCGAATATAATGCGAGAGCATCATTCCAACATTGATCACAAGGGTGGAAATGCTCGACGCCAGCAAAGCGCAGCCGCAGCGCACGAAGGCTTCGCTGGAAAACATGATCGCCGAACTGGTGACGATCAGGCCGGCCAGATAGCTCCAGTAGCCGGCCGCCTGAAGTTTCGCCGAATAGAGATCGGCGAGCGCCGGAACTTGCGCCCTTCCGATCTGCCGGCTGTAACTCCCAAACCAGACCAGGAACGGAACGATCTTGTAGAGCATGCCCATGATCGCGAAGGAAACGACGCCGATCAGCCCCAGAAAGCCATAGACGTTTTCGAGCTGACCCGTGAAGGGATTCAGCGGCAGGCCAGGCCAGGCCAGGACCACGGCCAACACCGACACCGGCGCGTAAAGCCCAACCGCAGTCAGGAAGTATTTGATGCCCCAGTCCACGACGCGGCGTTTTCGCGCCCGGAGGATGGCGGCGAGTTCGATCCCGTAAACCACGAGCGCCGCGATCACGACCAACGCGAAGGCCAGTTTCCACGGACTGCGCAGCAGAATAGTCACAAACGAACCCGCCAGACCGACGTTCAACAAGGCGACGCTCCAGACCGCGCGCCGGGTGCTTTGAATCTCGCTCAACGCGAACATGGGGATCAATTTGTAGGACACGCCCACGATGAGCATGGTGAAGAATCCCACGCCGCCCAGGTGCGCGTGCGCGTGCATGGCGCTGATGGCATCAAAGTGGGACATGAATCCGGCGAGCTGACGCAATCCTCCTACCAGCGTTCGCACGCCTTCCGCGGTGGCAAGTCCTTCGGAGGTCTCATAACTGCATTTGCCGATCGCGATGAAAAGCCCCGCGGTGACCGTGAGTGAAAACCAGCACAGGGCCGCCGTCACCGCGGTAGCCGTGACATTCCACTTCGGCACGCGCCGCAATGTCCGCGCGATATTATACACGAACAGGCCAACGCCCGTCGCGAACACGCAGCCAAAGTGCCCGACTTGCTTCATGTTCCAGACTCGGAACATCCAGACCATTCCAATGAAACCCACGACGTGAAAGGCAAATTGCCAGCCCGCCAGCTTTTCACTGTAAAGTTTGGTTTCCAGCGCGACGGGGACGAGTTGATACATCGCACCCATGACGACGGAACAAATCCAGCCCAGCACGAACAGATGTGTCGTGGCGATGACATATTGGTTGTAGTGATACTCCGCGAGAATGGCAGGTCGGATCACAAGCCAGCTCATGCCGGTCAGTAAGGCCACCAGTCCAGTCAGCACGAATGTCAGCGGCAATCTCACGGATGGGGCATTGACTCCCATCGGCGAGGGGACGGTGGCCGGTCGCGGCGGATGTGGTTTAGCGCTGGTGGATATGAGTAAGGAAACTTCCATCAGATTGTTCCTGAGATTCGCCGGTGAAACCCCGTTCTTCGAGTCGGGCGTAGAGATGCATGGGGCGACGGTCCGTCCGGGCTTGCAGCATTGCGCCCGGCGGGAGTGAGGCTAGCGCTTCGAGGATTTTCACCATCGGTTGCGGTGGTTCGAGTCCGCGCGCGTCCACTTCCGTGACGTTCGGCTGACCCACTGCCGTTCGGTGACCAAAGTCGTGGGAAGCGGAAGTTGGCGCGGTTTCCGTCGGTAGTGCGGCTGGCTGGCGGGTGAACAGGACCTCCCAATCGCCAGATTCGAGTTGACGCGACTCATGCTTGAACCCCTGTTTTGCCAGCACGCCAAACAAAGGCGCGGGTTCAAAGGGAGCAATCAACAATAATTGTCCGTCCGCCGGTAACGCCGCCACTGCGCTCATGATCTTCGAGAACGGCTCCCGTCCGTTGCGGATGTCCTCGCGCACATCCACGGCATGCATGTTCCCGCGCCCCGAATCCATCAATGGTTGCTTTTTCATAACTGTAAGCTCAGCACCACCATTGAATCCGCTTTCATATTTAATCTGCTTCTGTGACGACATGAATCACACCTCCGGTGCTGCGCGGAATCCGTCCAGCCAGTGACGCAAGCTCATGACGGGATGTTCCCACAGCATCCGCGGCCCAGCCTGACGCATCACAACCTTGACCTGTTCGCGGCGCGTGCGCTGGTAACAGTGGACCGGGCACTTGGCGCAGGTTGGTTTACTTTCACCAAAGCGACAGCGTTCCAGACGCACGGTTGCGTAATCCAAAAGGGCCTGGCATTCCGCACAGATCGTTGCACCCGACCGGTGATGATCCCGACAATAGATTTTGATCATTGCCTCCATCGTCTTCCATTCACGCGCCATCCGTTTGCTCACAAAAGGAACATCTGCGGTTTCGCGTGCCGCGGAGGCAAAAGGATTCTGGGCAACCGGTTCAGCGGTCATCTTCATGCACTGATTCTTACACACTGATGACCTCGGGGTCTTGATGCAGATCAAGGTCTTAATCAGTTCACAGCACGCGACGAAAAGCACACTTGCTGACCGGGACTGAACCAGTCGCTGCGACCTGACGATAGCCGTAGACCACGTCGCCGCAGGGGGCAAAGCCGCAAAACGTATCCTTGCTGGCCAGTCGCAAGTAAAGACAGCGAGGAGCGGGGTTTTGCTTTGTGGAGACTGACTTAAAGCAGGGCCAGCATCACCAGGCCAAATGCCACCGCGACGGCAAGTTTAAGTAAGAGTATCATTTGAGGTTAGTGAATTTGAGATTCGGGGTGTCATCCAATCGCGTTGCTATTCGGAGTTAGTGCCCCGACGGAGCGGCTTCGTTCGCGAACATCTTCCTCGTGATGATGCCGTATTCGCGTAGCCAGAATGCAGGAACGCCCGAGGTAACCCACCACGCGATCTGGATTGGCTTGTTCAACCACGGGCAGTCGTCCGATATTGTGCTTGAGCATTTTTGCGATGGCGTCGTGAAGGAGTTCGTCGGGATACGCAACAATCAAAGTGCGGCTGCCAGCTTCGAGCACGGTGGCAGCGCCATTGGGATTCTGCTGCAAAGCGCGCAGCACATCGCCGCGGGTGATGATGCCAGCCAGTCTTTTCTCCGCATCCAGAATGATGGTTCCCTGCCGACGCGACACGGTTGGGTCGCCTTTGGCAATCAAATCGGAAAGTTCTGCCACCTTTAGCTCTGAAGCGACCATCGGCACATCCTTTTCCATGACTTCGCCAACGCGCATCAATTCAAACAAGTCCACGCTGTATTCGCGGGAGATGTGTTGTCCGCGCCGGGCGAGTTTCTCGGTGAGAATGGATCGTCGCAACAGCAAGACTGCGGTGCCGAATGCTGCTGTGCAACTCACCAGCAACACCGGCATGGTGTTCAAATCATGCGATAGTTCCAGGGCAAAGATCATTCCGGTGAACGGCAAATTCATCATGCCGGCCATCATGGCAGCCATACCGGCCATTGCCCAGAGACCGGGGTCCCCCGCTGGCATCCAGTGACCCAGCAGGGCACCCAATGCTCCGCCGGTGATCAACAAAGGCGCAAGGACGCCGCCAGAGGTTCCCGAACCCAAAGCGACCGACCAAACGATGGATTTAGCGATGAGCAACCCGATCAAGGACGCTCCCACGATTTCACCCAGCATCAAACTGTGGATGGTGTGGTAGCCGACACCCAACACGCGCGGTTCAATTATTCCACCGACCCCCACGACGATTGCGCCAATGGCTGGCCACCACAGCCAATGCAGCGGCAGGCGTTCGAACAAATCCTCGCAGGCATAGACCAAGGTCGTGAGCAATGTGGAACCGAGGCCAACGACGATACCCACAAGCAATGCGATCCCCAGCTCCGGCGCTCCCATTAGCGCGTGGGGCGGAACGGGAAAGATGGGGCCAGCGCCGAGCAGTGGAACCCGGAGCATGACGGCGACAACAGAAGACACAACCACTGGAATGAAACTGCGGGGTCTCCACTCGAACAGCAACAACTCGACGGCAAGAAACACCGCTGCGACGGGAGTGGCGAAAACCGCCGACATTCCACCCGCTGCCCCCGCAACGAGCAAAGTCTTACGTTCCGCTGCTGAGAGATGAAAGAACTGAGCAAACAGCGACCCGAAGGCGCCACCGGTCATGATGATGGGGCCTTCCGCGCCAAACGGACCTCCTGTTCCAATGGAAATTGCCGACGAAATCGGTTTGAGAATTGCAACTCTCGCCTGGATCAAGCTCTTGCCAAGCAGAATGGCCTCCATCGCCTCGGGAATTCCATGACCCCGTATTTTCTCGGATCCGAAGCGGGCCATCAAGCCGATGATGAGCGCGCCGATCACCGGCACCGCTACCACCCAATAGCCTAGATGAGACTGTTCCGGCAATCTGGCATCCGTCGAGAGTCGGTGAAAGAAGGAAAGATTGGTGATGAGCGCGATCAACCACAGCAGAAGCTTGGCGACCACGGCGCTGATGGCGCCGATGGGGACTGCCAACAGGGACAGCAGCAACATCCGCCGATCCGTGCGAAAATCCGATAACCGAGCAACCGCTTCGCTCTTGTGATTCATGTTCAGAATGCCACCCCTGGACCCGCTTGGTTCAGAGGACAAGCGATGCGACAATATATCGCAGTGCGATATAAAACAACTGGATTTTAGCTCGGAAAAATGGTTGGCTGGATTGATACATAGAAGCGCATGCCGGTAAAACAGACAAAAATCAGCAAAACAGAGTATGAAACACTTGCGGCTTTGCGTTATACGTTGCGCCAATTTTTACGCTTCAGCGAGGAGGCGGCTCATGCGGCGGGGCTGACACCGCAACAACATCAGGCTCTCCTGGCGATCAAGGGATTTCCGGGCCGCGACCACATCACGGTTGGTGAACTCGCAGAACGATTGCAATTACGCCACCACAGCGCGGTGGGATTGGCGGATCGGCTCGTGGCCGCTCGGTGGGTGACGCGGAAACAGGACACGGTGGATCGACGGCAAGTTTATCTCTCGCTGTCCGCACGTGGGGAGGCGGTGTTGGAAAGGCTCTCAGCGGCGCACAAGGAACAGCTTCGTCGTGTCGGACCCGAGATCGGACTGCTATTGGATAGATTGCGAGGATAGATATACTACTTGAGCGAAAACTGGCGTAGAATGGGATTTCGCCCCGG
>JADLHS010000636.1 GCA_020848635.1 Limisphaerales bacterium | reverse complement strand
GGTTGGAGTGGGACGGCCGGCCCGATCCGGCTCCGAGCTTCGCTGCGCTGGATCGGCGATTGACTGGGCCATGAGAACAACAATCCAATCCAGGAGACGAGGATGCAATTCCGCCACAACGAAGATTCCATCGAGGCTGCCGTGTTCCTCTGCGCGAGCGGGGCAGCGCTTTGGCGGCTACCTTAAGCCTTCAAATCGAGGAATAGTGATCAGAAACCCGCCCGGTCAGGTGGCTAACGCCTGCCGCCACCGCTCAAGGAATGCTGCGGGCGGCGTGAATGTAAACGCGGGGCGTTGTGCGAAAATCTTCCCATTCCTTGACCCAAGTCAAAGCTTGCTCAATTAACCAGGTTGAGTCTTGCCATAAGCACACCTCGCAAGCCGGTCACAGGTTCGGTGCAAATTCAGTTCCAAGCGAAATGTGACCCGCAGGACAAGAGTGCCCGCCGCCCGGCGGAATTCCCGGACGGTGGAGAGGCGTGTGACGCCTGACGTGATGCCATTCAATCCCACGTATGTTAGCCCCCGTCGCCGCGCTTGCGGGAGCATTGGTGCTGGTTTTCACGTCGTTTCAGTCTTCAAGCCGCCGCTTTCCCCTTAAACCCTGCAATGTTTGAACCCCCAATAACTGCCATGACGACCCAGCTCACGCTCTCTTCCGAAACGCAAACTGACTCCCGTGGCGCACCCCGCCTCCGCGGGCCACTCCTGACCGTCTTGCTCCTCGCCGCCATCGTTCTCGCCCACGCAGACGAAAGCGCCACGCTGACCGGCGGCATTGTGCCCACGACCGAGGGCGACCGCTTCGAACTGCAATGGTCCGGCCAGTCCGGCGCGCAGTATCGCGTGCAGTCGCGCACCAATCTGAACGACGTCGCGGGCTGGATCACAGTGGATGTCATGCGCGCGGATAGCAGCGCCGTGCCCGTCCGCTGGACCGCGCCGGAGGTGCTGCGGCAACAGCACTTTTACCGGCTCGCCGGGCCGGACGCGGAAATCTTCACTGTCGAACCGGCCATTGCGCCACCCAATGCGCCGGTCACGCTGCACGTGGTCGGACAATGCTTTCACAGCAACGACGTTCTTCGCTTGGGCGGCGCGGCCATTCCCGGCGCGAATATCCTTTCGTCAGCACTCGGCCGTTTCGAAGTGCCGCCCCAGCCGCCGGGGATGCAGCGCGTGGAACTGGTTCGGGACGGGCTGGTGCTGTCGTTCTTTGATGTGTTTTTCTTCGATCCCGGCAGTGATCCATTCATCTCCTTGCAGGGGCCGCCCGCGTGGCCGCCCGCCGGACCAGCGCAGCCGCTCAAACACCGCGGCCACGTCACCGTCTTGAAGAGTCATGACGACGGTCACGTCACGGTGCTCAAGAATCGCGCCCGCGGCCACGTCACCGTGTTGAAGAACCGGGACGATGGTGGTTGTGATGAGGATCCTAACTGCGATATGGGCCTCCATCCGTCCACGGGCGAAGTGCTCCAACAGGAAGCCGACCTCGCCATTCCCGGTCGCGGGTTGGATTTCGAGTGGGTGCGCACCTATCGCTCGCGGACGAGCGGCGATTCGCCGATGGGGCAGGGTTGGACACATTCCTACGACATTCGTTGCGCGGCCAATAGCCAGGACATGGACCTGTGGGATGGCACGGGCCGGCGCGACACGTTGCGGCGCGGCGCGTGCGCCAACGGTGTTTGTACCTTCAGCGCGCCGGGGATGTTCCGCGAAGGCGCGTTGAGCAACGAGGTGTTCCGCCTCACGTTCGCCGATTCGGGCTACTGGGAATTCCTGCCGCTCGATGGCACGTCCGCCGCCGGCAAAATCGCCCGCAGCGTGGACCGCAACGGCAACACGCTGCGCTTTGAATACGCCGCCTCCGGACGCCTGCGGTATGTCATCGACACCCTCGACCGCACGAACACCCTGACCTACAACGCCGAGGGCCGCATCGCCAGCGTCACGGATTTTTCCGGGCGCACCGTGACCTACGCCTACGTCCGCAATGATCTGGATTTGAGCGGTGCCATCGGCGACCTCAAGGCCGTGACTTCGCCGCCGGTCATCGGCACGCCCAACGGCAACGATTTCCCGGCCGGCAAGACCATCACTTACACCTACACGCGCGGCTTCGCGGACGATCGGCTCAATCACAACCTGCTCACGGCGGCGGACGGGCTGCGTCAGACCCAGTTCGAGCTGGTTTATGCCAGCACGGAAGACCCGACGAACTTTGACTTCGACACCGTGCAAAGCGTGTTGCGCGGCGTGGAGAAGAAGGACATCCGGCGCCTGGCGCTCACGCCCGATCCCACCAACGCCTTCGCCACGGTGCGCTGCATCCTCAACGATTTCGTCGGTAACGTGGCCGAGGAATTCTATGACGCTCGCCATCGCTTGTTGCGCCGACTCGAATTCACCGGGCGCGCGAATCCCGCCGAACCCACCACGGACACGCTCAACCGCCCGGTCAATCCGTTGCGGCCCGACGACCCGCCGTTCTTCGAGACGCGCTGGGAGTGGAACAACGATTCGCTCTGCGCCGCGCTGCATCGTCCGCAGACCAACCGCGTCGAGTGGTTGTATCAAAGCGACTTCGACCCCGGCACGCCGCCGCGTCACCGGGGCAATCTGCGCGTCGCGCGCATCACCGGCC
>JADLHS010000635.1 GCA_020848635.1 Limisphaerales bacterium | reverse complement strand
TGAAACTCCGCCCGCGTGCGCTCACCGAACGTCGCGCCCTGGGTTTGTTTCCCGACGGTCTGGTTGAGGGCGTTGATTTCGAAATCAGTGGGCGTGCCACGCGGGTCGGTGACGCGAGTCACGTTGCCGCGCGCGTCATATTCATAGCTGGTCGTGAGATTGCGGCCCACCGGACCGGCGTCCACGACGACTTGCTGGAGATAACCACGCTGGGGATCGCTGGCGTGGTAGGTGAAGGTGTCCATGCGCCGCCGGCCCTCGCCGTCGGCGGCGTTGGTGAGGGCGGTCAACTGGCCATGTGAGTTGTAAGCGAGATCCCACGTAGGGTGCCCGATTCCCGTCTGCCCGCCATAGGACGCTTTCCGGACCAGGTTGCCTTGGGAGTCGTATTCGGAACGGGTCTCAAAACCCCGCGGGTTGACGATGCGGGTGGAAAACAAAGTCCGGGTCGAAATGAAATCATCGAAATCCAGAAGGGCATAAATCTCAGCTTGAGCAACCTGCCGCCGGACGCCCTTGGTCCCCTCGGGTTGGAATTGCAGCCGGGAGGAACCAAAGCGCGGGTCGTGCTCGAAGTAATGGACGCTCACTTTGGTATTGGAAGCATCACCGTCAAATGGGCCGGTGATGCGCGCGACGCGCAGATTGCCCCGGTGACGCGGCGGCGTGCCGGGGTCGAAGTCGCTTTGATACAACCACTCGACGCGGTTGGTCTGCGGACGATGCAGCGCGGCGCAGTGCGAATCGTTGTTCCACTCCCAGCGCGTCTCGAAGAACGGCGGGTCGTCGGGCCGCAGCGGATTGACCGGGCGGTTGAGCGTGTCCGTGGTGGGTTCGGCGGGATTCGCGCGCCCCGTGAATTCGAGTCGGCGCAACAAGCGATGGCGAGCGTCATAGAATTCCTCGGTCACGTTACCGACGAAATCGTTGAGGATGCAGCGCACTGTGGCGAAGGCGTTGGTGGGATCGGGCGGAAGGGCCAGCCGCCGGATGTCCTGCTTCTCAACGCCGCGCAACACGCTTTGCACGGTGTCGAAATCAAAGTTCGTTGGGTCTTCCGTACTGGCATAAACCAGCTCGAACTGAGTCTGGCGCAGCCCGTCGGCTGCCGTGCGCAGGTTGTGATTGAGCCGGTTGTCGGTGAAGCCGCGCGTGTAGGTGTAGGTCGTGGTTTTGCCGGACGGGAAGTCGTTACCGGTGGACGTGCCGGTGACCGGCGGCGAGGTGACGCTTTTGAGGTCGCCAATGGCGCCGCTCAAATCCAGATCACTGCGAACGTAGGCGTAGGTCACGGCGCGTCCGGAGAAATCCGTGACGCTGGCGACGCGACCCTCGGCGGTGTAGGTCAAGGTGTTCGTGCGGTCGAGGGTGTCGATGACATACCGCAGGCGTCCGGAGGCGGCGTATTCAAAGCGCAGCGTGTTGCCGTTGCGGTCCACGCTGCGGGCGATGCGTCCGGCGGCGGACGTGCCATCGAGCGGCAGAAATTCCCAGTAGCCCGAGTCGGCGAAGGTGAGGCGGAACACATCGTTGCTCAACGCGCCTTCGCGGAACATCCCCGGCGCACTGAAGGCGCAGACCCCGTCCGCGCAGTCGCCGCGTTTGAGCGTGTCGCGTCGGCCCGTGCCGTCGAACAGGTCCATGTCCTGGCCATTGGCCGCGCAACGAATGTCGTAGGAATGTGTCCAACCCTGGCCCATCGGCGAATCGCCACCGGTGCGCGAGCGATAGGTGCGCACCCACGCGAAATCCAGCCCGCGACCGGGAATGGCGAGATCGGTTTCCTGCTGTAGCACTTCTCCCGTATCCGGACTCACCGCCAGGTAGCCATCACAATCATCGTCAACGTCACCGCCATGGCTTTTGAGTACGGTGACATGGCCGCGGGCGCGTCCCTTGAGCACGGTGACATGACCATCGTCATGGCTCTTGAGCACGGTGACGTGACCGCGGGCGCGCCCTTGAACTGCGACTTTGTCTGACGGCACGACTATCATGCCGTGCCCGAACACAAATGCTGTGCTCGCCACGGGTGACGCCGGCGGCATTTCCGGTGGCCCCTGCAAGACCAGTTCCGGCGCGGTGCTCGCGTCGCCGAAGAACACATCGAAGAACGAGAGCACCAGCCCGTCCCGCACCAGTTCCACGCGCTGCCAACCCGGCGGCTGCGCGCCCAAACTCACCGAGCTGACCGCGGCGGAGAGAACTGCGCCACCGTGAACAGCTCCGCCCACCCGCAGCACGTCGTTGGACTGGAAACATTGCCCCAAGACATACAACGTCACCGGCGCGTTGGGCGGCGCGAGGGCCGGTTCGACGGTGAAGATTTCCGCGTCCGGCCCGGCGAGCCGGTAAAAGTGCTGTTGCCGCAGCACTTCCGGGGCGGTCCAGCGAACGGGCACGGCGTTGCTGTCCGCGCGCATGACATCCACCGTGGTCCAGCCCGCGGCGTCGTTCAGATTGGTGCGCGACTGCACGCGATACCGCGCGCCGGACTGGCCGGACCATTGCAGGGCAAACCGGTCACCCTCGGTCGTGGGCACAATGCCGCCGGTCAGCGTGGCGCGTTCATCCGCGTCGGCGAGGCCGGCGGCGGCCAGCAGCAAAGCGGCCAGGAGCGGCACGCGGAAGTGGGGTGCGCCGCGGAAGTCAGTATGCGTTTCGGGAGGGAACGGGGGCTGGGTTGTCATAGTAATTTGGGAGTTGAAACATTGTTGGGTTTAAGACGAAGGTGGCGGGTTGCTCGATAAAATAGACGTTAAAAGCAGCGCCGATGCTTCCGCAAGCGCGGTGGCGAAGCCAACGTACGTTGGATTGAATGGCATGATGTCAGGCAGTGCACACCTCTCCACCATCCCGGGATTCTGCCGGGCGGCGGGCGCTCTTGTCCTGCGGGTCACCTTTCGCCTGCAACTAAATTTGCACCGAACGTGTGACCGGATCCGGAGGTGCGCTTATGGCAAGACTCAACCTGGTTAATTGAGCAAGCTTTGACTTGGGTCAAGGAATGGGAAGATTTTCGCACAACGCCCCCCGTTTACATTCACGCCGCCCGCAGCATTCCTTGAGCGGTGGCGGCAGGCGTTAGCCACCTGACCGGGCGGGTTTCTGATCACTATTCCTCGAGTTGAAGGCTTAAGGTAGCCGCCAAAGCGCTGCCCCGCTCGCGCAGAGGAACACGGCAGTCTCGATGAAATCTTCGTTGTGGCGGAATTGCATCCTCGTCTCCTGGATTGGATTGTTGTTCTCATGGCCCAGTCAATCGCCGATCCAGCGCAGCGAAGCTCGGAGCCGGATCGGGCCGGCCGTCCCACTCCAACC
>JADLHS010000634.1 GCA_020848635.1 Limisphaerales bacterium | reverse complement strand
TCACGCCCACTTCATAGGCCACGCCGAGGTCCAGCTTTTGCGTCAGCTTGGAACGCGCGCCGCCGCCCACGGTGAGCTGCGTTCGCCCGCGCGCCTGGGTGCTGCCGAAGTCGATCAGGTCGTACATCTCGGCATTCAAGGGCACCGACCCAAGCAGCAGGTTATCCCCTTCGCTCAGAACCGTTACGCCGTTGACCGCGAAGAACGGGATGAAGTACTGGCAGACGTAATAGTCCAGTTGCAGACTGTAGTGCGCCTGGGCGGTCTGTTTGTCGAAGTCGTTCGGGATGAGAAACCCGAGGTTGCCGGTCAGGTGCAAATTGCCCCAGCCCTTTTCCGCGGAGACGAACGCGTTCCACAAGCCCGCGCCGCGGCCCTGCGAGACGTCGTAGCTGCCAATCGGCACTTCAATCGTCAACCCGGGCGTCACAATCAACTCGTTCTCGCGATCGTCCACCAAGGCGTATTTCAAACCCGCCGTCAGGTTCGCCCAGCCGTAACCGTCGGACAATGTGTGATCGGGGAGAAACTCGATATATCCGTCCTTGGTTGCGATGAGGCCGAGCCGCTCCGTCAGGGCATAGCGCAACTGCACCGCATACACCCGCACCGAACCGCCCAGCGGCACGCCCACCCCGCCATCGTTGTAATAATGGTACGTTTCGGGCATCCACTGATTGATGAAAATGGGCCGCACCTCGGTGGTGATGCGCGGGTCTTCAAAATAAATCGGGCTGGTCACCGGCGAAATCGCCTTGTCCTGCCAATTGGCGTCACCAATTGACTGAGCCATCGCTCCCCCGCCGCAGATTGCCGCCATCAGCGGCACCAAGCTATATTTTAGGTTTTGTTTCATTTGGATTGTAATTTGAGCTTCAACCGCAGCTAACTGAGCAAAAAACCGTTTCTCATTCTGCTCGTTTTTTGCTTTTCCCCTGACTTTCCTTGCTCAGCCCAAAAAAATCCAACCTTCGCCCGCGCCAGGCCGTCGCACCGCACGCAAACGCCACCACCGTGACCGAACTCAACGGCATCAGGATCGCGCACACCACCGGCGACAGCCCACCGCTGGCCGCAATGCAAATCCCCACCACGTTGTAGGCTGCCGACACGAGAAAGCTCACCCGGACCACGCGCACCGCCGCTTTCGCGAACCACAGCACCTCCGCCAGCCGCGGCACCACGTCCGCCGCCAGGATCACATCGCTCGCCGGCGAAAACGCGCTCATCTTTTCCACCACCGCCACCCCGACGTCGCTTTGTTGCAGCCCGCCCGCGTCGTTCAATCCATCCCCCACCATCATCACCGTCCGCCCGGAATTTTGGAGCTGCCGGATGAAACCAAGTTTGTTCAACGGGCTTTGGTTGAAATGCAGATGCGCGTGGCCGCCAAAGATCGCGGCAAATTGCGCCCGCTCCTTTTCGTTGTCGCCGCTCAACAACGCCAGTTCGTAATTGCCCGAAAGTTTGGCCATGAGTTCCTCCGTTTCCGGCCGCATCGCGCTCGCGAGCACGAAGCCGCCCCGATATGTGCCGTCAATCGCAACATGCACGCCGCTGCCGGTTTCGCCTTCCGGGACGACGGGCGGAGTCTGGCACACCCCCCGCGAGGCCAGCCATGCCTCGGAGCCCATCCAGATTTCGTGTCCCGCCACACTGCCTTCCATGCCACAACCCGCCGTTTCCAGAAACGACCCCACTGGTTCGGCAAAATGACCGCCGACGATGGCCGCGCCAATCCGGACCGGCAGCGGATGCGTCGAATGCCGCGTCATCGAAAAGAGCCACCGCTCCTCCACCTCGGTCAATGTTGCCCCATGCCACCGCACCGAACCCGCACCCGCCGCCGTCAGCGTGCCCGTTTTGTCGAACACGACGGCGTCCACCTGCGCCAGGGTTTCGAGCACGTAGGGATTCTTCAGAAAAACATTTCGGCGGGCCAGAACGCGCTGTCCCGTGCCCAGGGCGAAGGGCGCCGCCAGCGCCAGGGCGCAGGGACAGGCCACAATCAGCACCGCCGCGAACGCTCTCAATGAAATCGCCGGATTGACGAACGCCCAATACGCCGCCGCCCCAAGCGCAATGACGATCACCAGCCAGGTGAACCGCTGGCTGTATTTGTTGGTGAGCGAATTGAGCGCCCCGGGCTTCCCCTTGCGGAACGCGTCCTGATTCCACAGCGACGTGAGATAACTCTGGGATACATTCTTCACCGTCTCCACCTCGATCACGCCACCCATTTGCCGCCCGCCGGCATAAAGGTGATCTTCCGGCTTTTTTGCCACCGGCTCGGATTCACCCGTTACGAAGCTGTAATCAATCAGGGCCGGCCCACTCACCAGCCGCGCGTCGGCAGGAATCAATTCACCATTGCGGATGATGAGATGATCCCCAACAACGAGTTGTGCCAGGGAGATTTGTTCCTCGCTTGTTTCTTCTGCCGGAGACGAAGTGAGGGGTACCTGACTATTCGCCGGAGAAGTTGGAGGTTCCTCCCGTCGTCTCCGACCCATGCGGGTGACCGCCAGCGGGAAAAATGATTTGTAATCGCGATCAAACGCCAGCCGGTCGTAGGTTTTTTGCTGGAACAATTTCCCGCACAGCAGGAAGAAAATCAGTCCGCAGAGCGAATCAAAGTAACCGTTGCCGCGCCCGGTGGCGACTTCGAAAACGCTCTGCACGAAGAGCGCCACGAGCCCCGCTGCGATCGGCACGTCAATGTTCAACAACCGTTGTTGGAGACTCGTCCACGCCGTCCGCCAGTAGTCGAGCGCGCTGTAAATCACGACGGGTAAGGCCAGCACGAAGCTGATGAGCCCGGTCATTGTGCGGAAGCCTGGCCCCGCGAACGCGTCGAGGCCGAGATAGTCCGAAATGCTGAACAGCATGATGTTGCCGAATGCAAATCCGGCGAGTCCGAGCTGAACCCACAGCCGCCGCGCCATGCGGTTGCGGGGCCGGGCGTCGAGATCGGAAAACTTCAACTCCGGTTCGTAGCCGAGCGAGACCAGCAGGGCAACCACCTCGCTCAACTTCACCGCTGCCGTATCGAACGCAATGGCGACTTCCTTGCGCGGAAAATTCACCTGCGACTGCCCGAGACCCGGTTTGAGGCGGAACAGATTCTCCAGCAGCCAGACGCAGGCGATGCAGTGGATCGCCGGAATGTGAAATGTCACTCGCGTCCGCTTGGTATCCACAAAATCCACCAGCCGCTCGCGCACCGCCGGTTCGTCTAGAAATTTGAACTGATCCACCGTCGCCGTGCCGTTGACGCGGACACCCGCCGCCTCCCCCAGTTGGTAAAACTCCCGCAGCCCGTTCTCGGTGAGAATCTCAAAGACTGTTTTGCAGCCGTTGCAACAAAACGGCTTTTCCGCGACGCGAAAAACTTCACCGCGACACAGCGTCCCGCAATGGAAGCACGCCGGACGTGTTTCCGGCGCCGTCGCGCTAGGTTCGGTTTCAGTGGCTGGCACAAATTTGGTCAACGGGGACACATGGACGGACGAACCGGTTCCGCACGTTGCCGCGGAGCCTACCAAGGCTGCGGCCGGAGTTAAACCAGGAAACCGCCAAGCACGTCCGGCTTTCCGTTGCCGCCGCTTTTCGCTAATCTCCGCGCCGTGAAATTGATATCCTGGAACGTCAACGGCCTGCGCGCCGTGCTAAAGAAGAACTTTCTTGAATTCCTCGACAGCGAAAAGCCCGACGTGCTTTGCCTGCAGGAGACCAAGTGCCACCCCGATCAGGTCGAGCAGCTCTGGCCGGCCAAATACAACACCTTCTGGAACTCGGCTGAAAAAAAGGGCTACTCCGGGACGGCCATCTTCACCAAGGAACGTCCGCTCCAAGTCACCCCGCACATCGGAGTTGCCGAGCATGACCAGGAAGGTCGCGTGCTGACGGCCGAATATGCCAATTTCTTCCTCGTCAATGTCTATGTTCCGAATTCGAAGCGGGACCTCTCCCGGCTCATCTATCGTCAGTCGTGGGATCGCGATTTTCTGCACCACCTGAAAGGGTTCGAAAAGAAAAAGCCGGTCATCTTCTGCGGTGACTTCAACGTCGCCCACACGGAAATTGATCTCACGCATCCCAAAGCCAACGAACATAACCATGGCTTCACCCCGGAAGAACGCGCGGGCTTCAGTGCCTTTGTAAAGGCCGGCTTTCTGGACAGCTTTCGCGAATTTGAGAAAGGCGGCGGGCATTACACCTGGTGGAGTCAGATGAGCAACGCCCGCGCCCGGAACGTCGGTTGGCGGATTGACTACTTCCTACTCAGCGCGGCGCTCCGTCCGCGACTCAAACGCGCGTTCATCTGCCCCGATGTCATGGGTTCTGATCATTGTCCGGTGGGCATCGAGCTTGGATAACCAGACCCAAGCCGCCATGCTCCGCGCCCCGCCGTCACCCGACCCCCACTTCGTTGGCCGGCTTTCAATTCGGGTTGGGACGTGAATTTCGGAGATTCGCGCCCGGCAACCGGAACTTTCTGCGTGGTTGCAAACGGCCTGCGCGGTTGACACACTTTTCATCATGAAACGACGAGATTTCTTGAAATCCTCGGTTGCCCTCACGAGTGTCGCGGCCATGAGTTCATCGCTAGCTGTCTCCGCGGCCGAAGTTGAAGCCAAATCCGCCCGCGAATTCTACGAACTGCGGCTCTACCACCTGCGCCAGGGGCCGATGCTCAAGCGTTTCGATGAGTTTTACCGGGACGTCGCGCTGCCCGCCTGGAATCGAGCGGGTGTGAACCCGGTTGGCGTCTTCGACCTCGCGATCGGTCCGGACGCGCCAACGAAATATGTGCTGCTGCCGTTCAAATCACTGGCGACGATGGCGACGGCTCACGAGAAGTTTGAGGCCGACCCGGAAGTGCTCCAGGCACACTTTGCCAACGTGCCTCCCACGGACCCCGCTTACATCCGCAAGGAAAGCTCGCTGTTGCTGGCATTCACCGGCCTCCCGAAACTGGAAGTGCCCAATCAAGTCGCCGAGAAAAAGCCGCGCCTCTTCGAACTGCGCACGTACGAAGCGCACAGCCGCAAGGCGAACAAGAAGAAGGTGGAGATGTTCAATGTCGGCGAAATCGCGATCTTCCGTCGCACTGGATTGCAGCCGGTGTTTTTCGGCGAAACGCTTGTCGGCACGAAACTGCCCAACCTTACCTACATGCTCGTGTTCGATGACATGGCCGCCCGCGACAAAAACTGGGCGACGTTTGTTGGCGATCCGGAGTGGAAAAAACTCAGCACGACGCCCGGCTACACCAACGCCGAAATCCTGACCAACATCACCAGCGTTTTCCTGCGGCCAACGGCGTATTCGCAGATTTGATTGGAGTGCGGATTGAACTGACGGCGCGTTCGGAGCCGAAGGCAAAAAGCAAAAGAGACACAGGCGGAGCGGACAGTTGATCTGGTTCGACGGGCTCGCCCCGTGGGCCGCAGGCTTTTATGGGGCGGGTTCAACCACGGATTGGATTGGCGCTCCGGTCATTTCAATCCTTTGGCAATTAGCCGTAAAAGCAGGTCAGCCACATTGGTTAAACGCTTCTACCGTCCGCTTCGCAAGATCACATCGAAATACCATCTGAGTGTTCTCACTGTCGCCTGATGGCCCCCAAAGTGACATACCCAACACAGCGCTCGGAGGGATGAGAACCAACACTTCGGATTTCTCAAGGTCGATCGGTTGGCAGGACAACTCCAAAAACTGTTCCAAGCGGCACTTTGATCGCTTCTGCAAACGCAGCGGGAAATAGGGAAGATACCTGGGATAATCTGGATAAGGCCAGTCCTCGGCAGAAGTCGTTGGCGTCATTTCCGCGATGTCCACCTCGGCCGAAGAGGTTTTGTACTTCAGATGACACGCGTCGTAGCACATGCCATACAAAAGCTTCAAGCTGCCCCCGCCGATGACATGCCACAGCGGTTCAAAGCAGTCTCCGTTGATGGTCGCGATTTGATGGAGAGGGTGCGGACCGTGTTTGACGCCAATGATCGATCCTTCGAACGGGCCGCCGAAATACGATCCCGCACGAGCGTCAGACCGCTCCAAGAAGTATGCTTGTCCGTCGTGGAAGAGAGCGGGATACAAAAAGTTGTCAGGACGCATAACGGAAAATCGGGCGCAAGATGCGGTCTATCGCTGCGGTCACGCGAGGGTTGTAATCTTGGGTTTGCAGTCTGTCAACAAACGGTTGCACAAACGGTTGCGCAAATACCATCTTAAAATATGGAACTTGTAAGCGCCACTCGTCGCTTGGGGAGATTGGCGCCCCTCCCGGCGAATACGCGAGGGCTTTGGACTGCGGTGGCAAAGCGCCGCAGCGACCCCGCTTTTCGGTCGTGGACAGAATTGCCAAAGCGGCGTGGCGTCTTGCTTCCCGCCGCAGTCCAAAAGGTCTTGGTGGCGGTCATGCGGCGGTGCATTTCTTCGCGTTTACGGCGTCCCCGCGTTTAGCTCGGCCCGCGTTCGAATGCATCGTGCCGGCTAAGCCAGGATAGCCTTGACCAACGAGCCATGCACGTCGGTGAGCCGGAAACGCCGGCCTTGGGAGAAATACGTCAGGCGCTCGTGATCCACGCCCAGCAGATGCAACAGCGTCGCTTGAAAATCATGAACGTGAACGCCGTCCTTCGTCACGCTGTAGCCGAAGTCGTCGGTCTCGCCGTGAACCATCCCACCCTTCACCCCGCCGCCTGCCAGCCACATGGAAAAACAGCGTGGATGGTGATCGCGCCCGTAATTGTCGGCGGCCAGCTTGCCCTGCGAGTAGCTCGTGCGCCCAAACTCGCCACCCCAAATCACCAGCGTGTCGTCGAGCATCCCGCGCTGCTTCAAATCGGTGATGAGCGCGGCGCTGGCCTGGTCGGTTTCCTTGCATTGGACCGCAATGCCCTTGGGCAAACCGCCGTGCTGATCCCAGCCCTGATGATAAAGCTGGATGAACTTCACCCCGTTTTCGGCCAGGCGCCGCGCCAACAGGCAGTTCGCGGCGAACGACCCCGGCTTGCGCGAATCCGGCCCGTAAAGTTCGAACGTCTCCGGTTTTTCCGAGGACAGATCCATCACCCCCGGCACACTGCTTTGCATCCGGTACGCCATCTCGTATTGCCCGATGCGCGCATCGATCTCTGTGTCCCCGAGTTTGTCGGCGGCATGGGCGTGCAGTTCCTTCAGGCGGTCGAGCATCAGCCGGCGGCTGGCGGGCGCGATGCCATCGAGGTTATTGAGATATAACACCGGTTCGTTGCCGGAACGGAATTGCACTCCTTGGTGTTGCGACGGCAGAAAACCGCTGCCCCACAGGCGCGCGTAAAGCGGTTGGTCCACCTTGCCTGGCGTGATCAGCACCACAAACGACGGGAGATTTTCGTTGTCGCTGCCCAGACCGTAATGCACCCACGAGCCGATGCAGGGTCGTCCCGAAATTTGCGAGCCGGTTTGCAAAAAGGTGATCGCCGGATCGTGATTGATGGCCTCGGTGTAGAGCGAGCGAACCACGCACAACTCGTCCGCCACTTTTGCCGTGTGCGGCAGGAGTTCGCTCACCCAGGTCCCGTTCTGGCCATGCTGGCCGAATTTGCAGAACGGGCCGGCTAAGGGCAGCGAAGATTGATTTCCCGACATGCCAGTCAGCCGCTGGCCCATGCGGACCGAATCTGGCAGTTGCTCGCCGTGGCGCTGGTTGAGCAAGGGCTTGTAATCGAACGTCTCCAATTGCGAGGGGCCGCCGGCCATGAACAAATAAATGACGCGCTTGGCCTTCGCCGGGAAATGCAGTTGCCCGCCAAGCATCCCGCGATCGGCCCCGGTCGTCGCCGCGAACAGGCTGGCGGGCTTCATCAGATTGGCGAGCGCGAGCCCGCCCAGCCCCATGCCGAAGCGGCTTAGAAACGTCCGCCGCGAAAGGCCCGCGGCAGGCAATGGTCCGGTGCAAATACTGTTCATTGTCGCTGGCATGTCATCTCACCATGATAAACTCATCGAAGTTCATGATCGCACTGACCAGCATCGTCGTGGCGGCGAAATCCGCTCGCGGCAAGGCCTCGTCCCATTTCGATTCGCCGGTTGCCAGCAACTTGTCCGCGGCCCCGGGTTCCTTCGCGTAGAAACATTTCTGCTCGTCGAACAATTGCCGCAACACGGCGGTTTCTGTTTTGTCGGGTAAGCGCCCGGTCAGCGCCCGGAAGCCTTCGCGCGTCCGGGCATCGACATCTTTCGGGTAGTCTTTGAGCAACCGTTCGCCCAGCACCCGCGCGGCCTCCATGAATTGCGGGTCATTCATCAGCACGAGTGCCTGCAACGGCGTCGTCGTGGTTTCGCGTTTGGCGGTGCACACCTCGCGGGACAACGCGTCAAACGTCAGCATCGACGGCGGCGGCGCGGTGCGACGCCAAAAAGTGTACAGGCTGCGCCGGTATAATTTGTCGCCGTGATCCTGCGTGTA
>JADLHS010000633.1 GCA_020848635.1 Limisphaerales bacterium | reverse complement strand
TCCCGTACCCCGGTTGCATCGCAGCCCAGCAAAAGCGCGTGGGCCTTGTAGATGCGCGGATGCCCAATCACGCGACCCGCTTCCGCCGGCAAAGATGGGCCGGATCGCTGATCCAGAACCAGGAAACTCAAAGGCAAATCGCGCAAATCAATCCCCGTCAACCGCGCAAAGCGAGACCAGTTCCCGTCAGTAAAAATTTCCCGCGGTGGCGCGGCGAAATGATGACACCAGTGCCGTTCGTTTTCGGGTGTCAGCATCCCGCACGTCGTCGAATGGGTGCAAGGGGCGATTACATTGAAGCGTTCCCGCAATTGCTCCCGGATGGCGATGAGCCGGCGGCTGACCTCGTGGGTTCCTGGTTCAACCCAGAGAACACACTGTGCCCGCGCGGTCAGGTCCATCAGTCCCGCCGTCTGCTCCGGTGTCAATTCGGGGAGAACATGGCTAAGGAGCAGAATTTTGGGCTTGGGTTCGCCCGCCCCCCCTCCTGGGAGGGAATTCTCCGAAGCTTGATCCCGCGAATTGAACCCCGGAAAGGAAGCCGGCGACGGGTGGCGGTTCGGACTATCCAGGATTTCAGATGGAGCGGACTTATGTCCCTTGCTCCGGGATGCCGGGGCAGGTTCATGGGTTGGTGGAGGGTGAGCGGAAAGCGTTGCGGGGAAATTTCCGAGCCCGGTGCCGACTGCCAGTCCCGGATATTTTTCCCGCGCCCGCCGCGCGGCAAACACCATCGCCGCCGCTGAACGGTCATAAACCCTCAGCCCCGTTACCGACTGGTTGCCGAAGTGATCCAGAAATGCGCGGCCCGCAATGCCACTGCCGCAACCCCAGTCCAGTAACTCACCCAGGGGCGGAACCCACCCTCGCCGCGTGAGTTCCGCCAAAACGTAATCCCACTTCCAACCAATGCGCTGGGCGAACGTGGCGTCGTAACTGGCGAGGTCAGATTCGCTCTGCCAGTAATCGCGCCCGCTTGTGGCCCCGGCGAGAAACTCGGATCGCAGCCGTCCGAGCGTCGCCCAATCAATGGTCTCCCAGTTCATTCGCCGAGTGGAGGCGCCGGTGTGTGGAGTCTCATTTCCATTTAACGCGAGCCAAGTCAGACCGTTTTGACGTTGGCTGCCGCCAGCAAAGGATCCAGCGCGTGCTTTTCAACACCAAAGAACGTCTTGAGTTCTTCAATCCGCTGCCGGGCGGCGGGATCCGTGAACCCGTCACGTTCGCGCACGGCGGCAATCATCAGGTTCTTCGGTGTGTGTTCGCCCGCGACAAATTCCATTATCTTCGTGCGATAACCGGCCCATTCGAGAAACAAGGCGCGCAGCCCGTCTGTCACCCATTCCGCCATGCGCTCCTCCATGACTCCGTGGCGCAGCACCGGCGCAAACGGTGCGGGCTTGCCAAGTTGCGGGCGCAGTTCCTTGTGGCAGCACGGCGCCATGACAATGAGCTTCGCGCCCAGTTCGATACCCCGCCGGAGGGCGTCATCGGTCGCGGTGTTGCACGCGTGCAAGGCAATGAGTGCATCCACGCGCGGCAACTGGGCGGAGTCGATTGTGCCGGCAACGAACGCCAATCCATCCGCGCCGATCTGCTGCGCGAGTTTGTTGGTCGTGGCGACCAGATCCGCCCGCGTTTCGACGCCGATCACCTGCACCGGCTGCTTCAATACCCGTCGGAACAGATGCCAGGTGCCGAACGTGAGATAGCCCTTGCCGCAACCCATGTCGGCCAGCACCAAGGGCGGAAGGCGGTGGGCTGAAGGCGGAGGGCCGAAGGCGGACTTCTGTTCTCCGTCTTCTGCCTTCTGCTTTCCGGCCTCAGCTCTCGGCGCTCCCATCCACCCGCACTCCTTGGCCAGATGCGAAAGGATTTCGAGGTAATGATTGATCTGCCGGTGTTTGTCCGCCATTGAAACGCGCACTTTGCCGGCCACGTCCAAGACGTCCAGACCCTGCAGCCAATCGCGCGCCGAGTCGTCGAGTATCCCCGCATGCCGTTGGTCATGCTCGCGCGCCGGCGTCTTCTTTGCGGACGGCTGATGATCAATGAGGCGTGCCTCGCCGGCGGCATTGGAGATGAACTGCCAGTCCCGCGCGGTCGTGCAAAGCAGCGCGCTGTGGAACTGACGAGCGAGCTGTTCGCGCAGCCAGGTGGCCCCCTCGGCGATCGGCAGATTCTTCGTCACGTCGCGGGTGGTCTGACGCAGCGTGAGCGAGAGATGGGGCACGCCTTTCAACATGATGAAGCGGCCCAGAATTTTCTGGGGCGTGTCGCCCGACGCCACGGGGGCGGACAGGACGAGCCGGGCGAAGGTGCCCTTCGTCAGGCTCTCGGTCAGCTTCCGGCAAATTTGTTCGGCGGGTTCAAGGCTCGACATTGCGGCTGGCAGTATGACGCGGAGCCGCGGAACGGGCGAGTTAAACCGAAGCGAGTTTTGGGTTGCCACCCACCGCCTTGGGTTCTTGCTGCCCCACCCCGACTGGGTTAGTCTGCCCCCATGGCCGCGCGCCTCGACGTCAAAAAGACCTACAAGCTCTTCATCGGCGGAAAATTTCCCCGCAGCGAGAGCGGTCGCTCTCTGCCCGCGAAGTCCGCGCGCGGTGAACACCTCGACAACTACAGCCACGCCTCGCGCAAGGATTTCCGGGAGGCCGTGGTGGCCGCGCGTTCAGCGGCGGACGGTTGGAGCCGGGCCACGGCCTATAACCGCGGCCAAATCCTTTATCGCGCCGCCGAAATAATGCAAAACCGCGCCCGCGAACTCGCCACGGAGATTTCGCGCTCCACCGGCGAGAGGGCCGCCGCCGCGAACCGTGAAGTGACGGCGGCAATTGACCGACTCGTCCACTACGCCGGCTGGACGGACAAGTATCAACCGATTTTCGGCAGTGTGAACCCGGTGGCCTCCCCGCATTTCAACTTTACGACGCCCGAACCGATGGGCGTCGTGGTGGTGCTCGCGCCGGACCAGCCATCCCTGGTTGCCCTCGTCGCGCTCACCGCGTCCGTGATCCTGAGTGGTAACACTGCGATCCTGATCGCATCCGGCCCGTCCCCGCTGCCCGCCGTGACGTTCAGCGAGATTCTCGCCAATAGTGATCTGCCCGGCGGCGTGGTGAATTTGCTCACCGGCCCACGCGCCGAATTGTTGTCGCACATCGCCGGGCACATGGATGTAAACGCGATTGTGGACGGCACGGGCGAGGCCGAGACTGCGGCGAAGCTGCAAGCGGGCATGGCCGTCAATCTGAAGCGTTACACGAACCATTCGCTCGCCGCCGCCGAGTGGCTGACGGCCAAGGCCGAGAACCCGTATTGGATCCTCGACACCGTTGAGTTTAAGACCGCGTGGCACCCCATTGGCTTGTGACGCCGTGGAACGCTGATCTCAGAATCGGCAGAAGACCGCGACTGCAGAAATTTGCGGACGGAGCGCGAACGGCCCCCGTTCGCAGCGCGTGGAAGGTATGGCATCTCTAGTTTTTTTCCAGTGCGCAAACCAAAGCAACAAGCTGCGACCGGGGACCGGTCGCGCTCCGGCACGTTCGTGCCCGCCACTTCCAGCCCAGCCCGCCCACAAACTTCCGCTTCGACATTTGCCGCACCGTTCCCCACAATTGACACTAGATATATGCCTTTTACTAAATTTGGTCTTTCGCCGACGGTGCTCGAAGGCGTGAAGGCGATGGGTTACGTGGACCCCACTCCCATTCAACTCCGCGCCATCCCATTGATCATGGCCGGACGCGACGTCATTGGCAGCGCCCAGACCGGTACCGGCAAGACCGCCGCGTTCGCTCTCCCGATCCTTTCCAAGCTGGATCAACACCAACCCCAGACGCGCCTGCTCGTGCTGGAGCCGACCCGCGAACTCGCCGCCCAGGTCGAGACCGCCATCCGCGATTTTGCGCGCTTCACCAATCTCCGCGTGGCCGTGATCTTCGGCGGCGTTGGTTACGGCAAACAAAACGATGCCCTCCGCACCGGCGTGGATGTGCTCGTCGCCACGCCTGGTCGGTTGCTGGATCATATTCAGCAGGGCAACTGTAAGCTCGACCGGGTGCAACATGTTGTCCTCGACGAAGCTGACCGCATGTTGGACATGGGTTTCCTGCCGGATGTGCGCCGTATCCTCGAAAAATGCCCGCGCCAGCGGCAGACATCGCTCTTCTCCGCCACCATTCCGCCCGCGATTGAAACGCTGATCCAGTGGGCCATGCAGAATCCGGAAACGGTGGAAATCGGCGCCCGCCGGACGCCCGCCGAAACCGTCAAGCACGTCATCTACCCGGTCTCCGACACCCAAAAGACCGATCTGCTCGTCGCGCTGCTGGAACAGGTGAATTACGATTCGGTTATCATCTTCTGCCGCACCAAGCACGGCGCGGATCGCGTCGCGCAGATGCTCAAACGCAACAATCACTCCGTGGCGGTGCTGCATTCCAACCGCACGCAAAGCGAACGTGAGCAGGCCCTGCTCGGCTTCCGCGAAGGCCGTTTCGAGGTGCTGGTGGCCACGGACATCGCCGCGCGCGGCCTCGATATCGCGGACGTAAGCCACGTCATCAACTATGACGTGCCGCATCATCCGGAGGATTACATCCATCGCATTGGCCGCACGGGCCGGGCCGAACACTCGGGCGATGCCTTCACGTTGATGATTGCGGAGGATGCCAATCATGTCTTCGCCATCGAACGCTTTATCAACCAGAAAATTGCGCGGGTGAAGCTGGAGAATTTTGATTACCGCTACACGGCGTTGTTCGAGCAGGACAAGCCCGGCGCGAAAAGTGGCTACACCGGCAGCGCCCGCGCCGTACGCGTTCACGGCGGGTATCATTTCGCCCCCGGTCGGCGGCGGAAATGAAAGTTCCTGCTTGGACGTGGCGTCAGAGGGGCACGGGCAAAGACGTCGCGGAGATGGGCACAGCGAATCAATCAAAGGATTGCTCGCAAAGCTGGAGCAACAGACCATGACTAAGTAATGTCAAGAGTCCCCTTCCTGGCCGGAGGCTTTCCATGAAGCCGTACCATTACATCCTACCTGTCCTTCTCGGATTTTGGTGCACCGGTGAAAAGGCCTTTGCTAGAACCCAGCCTTCACGAGAATCCATCGCTGCGGGGCGACTTGGAGGCGTCGTACACAATTACATCACCAGTCACAATGGTAATTGGCCGACCAATTGGTCTCCGCTTGCCAGTGGCCTTTTAGAAGAAAACGCCGAATTAGTGGCAAACGGGAAAATGCCGATTGAAGGGACGTACGTTTTTGTGCCGACGAACTTCCCACCGTTGGATCGGCCAGACGGAAGGGTGATCCTCACCAGATATGATTCAATTAAGGAAGACGGACTTAAGGGGCGCTACGTTGTCTATCAGGATCCTGATCAATTCTGCGCTGAAAGTTGGGTGAAAGAGAGCGACTTTCAAGCGCTGCTGCTAGCATTTGGCGGCAAGTTGCAAGAACCAGATTCGAATGCCATAAGAATTGCCCAAGCTGCCGTGGCTTCCATGTTTGCAGAAAATCCTGATTTGAAGCGTCAATTGATTTATAGGCCACCCAGCGAGGTTTTTGCGGTGGTGGCTATTCTGGGCGGTTTTGTAGTCGCCATAATTATCGGTTGGAAACTCGGAAACCGGCGTCGCGTCAAAACGTAGTCGAAAAAGTGCGGCTTCCCTACAACACCAACTCATGGCGCTGGTTCGACTGCCGATGATTACCCCGCCAACTCGCCGCTGGACAAACCGGGCGGAACTTGGAAAATGGCGTCATGCGATATGGCATCAATACCTTTCTCTTCACGTCGCCGTTCACCAACGACAGCACGAAATTATTCCGGCAATTCAAACAGTGGGGGTTCGACACCATCGAGATTCCTATTGAAGACCCGGCCCACATTGACCCGGCCCACGTAAAGCGCGAGCTGGA
>JADLHS010000632.1 GCA_020848635.1 Limisphaerales bacterium | reverse complement strand
GTTTTTCCTGATCGAGCAGTTGCCGCCGTGACCTGACCAGTGCTGTCCCGGGTGGCGGGCGCTCCCGCATTGCTCGCAGCTTTCACTGACGTCAGCTTGCTGGAAGCGCCAGCGTTTCAACTTCAGTCAGTTCGCGCGACTACCGCATTGCGCCTGCGGCTTGGAAGTTTCGCCCAACCTGATCGATTGGCTGTCATTGAGCACTGTCACTCACACACAACACAATGAGTTCATTAGCTCTCAAATCAGTTCCCAACGATGGCGATTCGCGCCTGGCGCATTCCTAAGCGAGCCCTGACCGGATTCAGTAACCTGAGGCCAATCGTCTCGGTATTCTCGGGCGCTCCGTCATCGTGAATGGGAACAGAAAAGGTCCTGCTCGTCTCGCCCGGTTGGAAGATCAACGTGCCTGCGAGAGATTCGTAATCTTCGCCCGCAGTGGCGGATTCATCTATAAAGTAAAGAAAACATGACATTCAAGGGGGGCGCCACTCTCCTGGCATGGCGCGCAAGTTGAGAGTCGAGTATGCCGGGGCGATTTACCCCGTGAGATAACGGACAAGCTATCTGGTTGGAACTCCCGCCCCATCAGCCGTTTTCACCTGAGCGTTCGGGTGACCAATTATCTCACGGGGTGAATCACGTCATGAACCGCGGCGACCGGCGCGAGTTGATCTTCATGGAGACGCGGACCGCCAGCGCTTTGTCGAGACGCTGGGGAGGCTTGTGTGAAGACGGGCTGGCAGGTCCACGCCTACGTCCTCATGCCGAATCATTTTCACCTGGTGGTCGAGACGCCGCCGCCGAATCTGGTCGCCGGGATGAAATGGTTGCTGGGCACTTACACCAGCCGCTTTAACCGGCGGCACAAACTGTTTGGACACCTGTTCTCCGGTCGCTACAAATCGCTGACCGTGGAGGGCTTCGGCAGCGGTTACCTCAAGAGCGTGTGCGATTACGTCCACCTGAATCCGGCCCGCGGGAAGCTGGTGACGGTGGACGTGCCCTTGAAGAGTCTTGCCTGGAGCAGTTGGCCCGCGTATTTGCTGGCTCCGTCGAAGCGTCCGGCGTGGCTGCGGGTGGATCGATTGCTGGGCGAGTGGGGCATTCCCCAAGGACAGTCCGGCGGGACGGCAACGGCTGGAGCAAGCGTTGGAAGAACGGTGCGGGGCGGAGGAAGGCGAGGAGTTCAAACCGATCCGGCGCGGCTGGTGTCTGTCTGGGGGAGGAGACGTTTCGCAAAGAGTTGCTGGCGCGGATGAGTGAGCGGCTGGGGGCGGAACATTACGGCGAGGAGCGGGCATAGACGGCGGAACGGATCATCGCGGCGGAATTGAAGCGGTGGTCCAAGGGCGATCCGGTGAATGTAGCGCTGGCGGCGCGGTTGCGGGCGGAGACGACGCTGACGGTGGGCTGGATTGCGGAGCGCCTCTGCATGGGCACGCGCGGCCACCTCAACCACCTGCTGTATCGGCGGAGGAAGGCAGGCCGGGAGTAGCCATTATCAAGAGCCGCTCGCGCTAATGGTCGACCCAGATTTCTTCGCGGGCGGCCACCCGCGCTCCTATGCCTGCTGCGGCAGAACAATCGAGAAAGTGCTGCCTTTGCCCGGCGCGCTCTCCAACTCGATGCGTCCGCCGTGGCGTTCGACGGCGAGCCTGGCGATGGCCAACCCCAGCCCCGCCCCGCCCTCGGGGCGCGACCGGGACTTGTCCACGCGATAAAACCGCTCGAAGACTTTTGCTTGATGGTCCGGCGCAATCCCCTCGCCGGTGTCGGCTACTTCGATGACGGCTTCGCGGTCGCGTCGCGAACAGCGGACGGTGATTCGCCCGCCGTCCGGCGTGTAGCGGATGGCGTTGTGGACCAGGTTGAGTAGGGCGTGCCGGAGCAGTGTCGCGTCACCGGCGATGCACACTTCGCCATCCGTCTCGGCGGCGAGCCGCTGCTGTTTCTCGTCGGCAAGAATGCGCAGGCTTTCGACGACTTCCCGCATGAGCGCGCCCAACTCAACCGGCACGCGGCTCATCGGCTGCTGGTCCGCCTCCGCGCGGGCCAGTGCCAGCAGCGAGTCCACGAGATCCTGCAGCCGCTGTGCTTCCTCCAGCATCGCGCCGATGCTCTGCCGGAATTGTTCTGGCTCGCGCGCGTTGTTGAGCGCGACTTCACCCTCGGCCCGCAGCGCAGTCAGAGGCGTGCGGAGTTCGTGCGAGGCGTCGGCGGCGAAGCGGCGAAGTTCAGCGAACGAGTTTTCCAGCCGCTGCAATGTGGCGTTGAAGACAGTGGCCAGTCGGCCGAGTTCATCGTGAGGATTGGCAACGGGCAACCGTTGTGACAGTGAACTGGCGGAAATCTCCTTGGCCCGGCCCGCCATTGCCGCCACGGGAGCGAGCGAACGTCGCGCCACGAGCCAGCCGCCCACCACGGCGAGCAGCATCGCCAGCGGCAGCCCGAACAGAAACACGTCCGCCAGTTCGTGCTGCGTGCGGCGCAGCCCGGACTCGTCGCGCAGGATGCGGAGAATCACGTCGCGATGCTCGACTCGTCCGGGTCGTTCCATGATGCGGGCGAACAAGCCCGGCTCGACTTCGGCGGAG